>JBFJVR010000029.1:0-12045 GCA_041624095.1 Oleiphilaceae bacterium | reverse complement strand
TCCTGTGATATTGAAGTAGATTAGATTTATTTAGTATAGCGTGTGCGCAGAGATAGTAGAGGCTTTGCGGAAGAAATGAAAATCAGTAGCCTGGACTGCATGCTTGCAGCCCAGTATATACCTGCGGCTCGCTTAGGATACCGAGTCGGCGTGCGCCTTGTGCAATGTTTCGATCAGAATGTCTTCTAGTTCGAAGCGATCTTCAAGTGTTTTGCCAAGGGTGTCGAGTTCTTTGATGAGCACTTCAATGCCATCATCCACCTTATGGATGTTGTCGAAACGGTCGTTGAAGTCGAGAGCGACTTCTGTTGACGCCTGGATCTTAGGGATGATTCTGTTCGCCAGCTCCGTGCCGCCATCATCAAACTCGGCAGCTTCTTGCAACAATTGCTCGTATACTTCGAAATGACCAACAGATACGTAGTCGACGAGAATCTGGCAGAATGACTGAAAACGCTCGACTTTGTTTTCCTGCGAGCTGCCCGGATTCACTGATAAATCGCACAGCTTGACTATCAAGGCTTGTCTTTCTTTCAACCATTTATCAATGAGATCGTTTACGCCGCCCCAACGCTCTTTTGCAGATTTGCAATTCTCGAGCATGCTTTACCCCTTACCTACTTCTGATTTATTGCCTTCAACGATGTGGATATTCAAAGGCATCTTGAATGGTGCTTGTTGGTGTTATTTTAAACACTTCCGAAATTCGAGCGAATTGCCCAGTTTCTGGAATCACTAAACTTGGTAAAAACTAACTAATTTAATGGCTTGTCGCAACTGTTATTTCATCAAGGCGCATTTTTGAGCGATGAACATTTGTCGCATGGGTGCAGCAAACGCCTTATTCGGTTAGAGCGGGTCTTGTTTGTGCTGTAAACATCCTGAAGATGATGCCGAGACTAAGTAGGGCAAATCCGACAAAGGCTAGGAGCGACCAACCCGGTATCGAGATGTTCAGCCATGTCCACTGCACCTTGGCGCAGTCTCCTGTGCCGACAATGGCCATTTCAATGACTTCGAGTAAAGGAAATACTTCGAGCATGTACTCGAGCCCCGGTCCGCAGGCAGGTACGCGGTCTTCGGGCAAGCTTTGGAGCCATAATTGGCGGCTGGCAATGGCCGCACCTACGGTGCTGCTGACAAAGGTCAATGCCGCATACACGCGTTGCCCTGTCGCTCCTGGGTTATGCATGACCGCAAACAGCGCACAGATTGCTATCGCAACAAACGCTGCGCGTTGCATCATGCACATGGGGCAGGGCTCCATGCTTTTGAATGGCTCGATGAATATGGCGACCAATAACAGTAAGGCGCTGGTGCTAAACATCAGGAGTTGAATGCGACGGGGGGTAAGTGATTTCATTTTAGTGAATATTTGCCGTATTGCTTAGGAAAAACGTCCCCTATGGTCACCAATTGTCCAAGGCGAGTAAAGGGCTGCGTTGCATAATTAAGCGATATGTAATGTGGAAGGGGGCTCGGCGCTATCTCTGTTTGGCTAGATAAGAATTGGTAAGCGCCTCACTTACTGCCTATAATCTCTAGCAAGTTTGTTGTTAATCAGAGTGGATGTGGGGCCTCATGAATATAGTTAGAAAGAGTGGGTTATTTATGCTGTTGTATGCGGTTTTGAGTGCATCGGTGGCATTCGCGGAAGACGAAGCTCCACCCGTACCACAGGTGCAATATTTTGATATTGAACCCGCTTTTGTTGCAAACTTTGGTGTCTCGAAGAGTAAACTTAAGTTTGTTAAAGCAAATGTCGCCGTGCGGGCGACGAGTGATGGGGCGATAGACGCCTTGGTCTCTCACGAACCAAGAGTTCGGCACGAGATTGTCATGCTTTTGAGTCGTCAGAACGATGAGTCGATGGTGAGTTCTCAGGGGCAAGAAGAAATTCGTGCTGAGGCGCTTCAGTTAGTGCAGGCAGTGCTTGAAGAAGAGACGGGGAGTCCGCAGATCGACGATCTGCTCTTTACTACCTTCGTGGTGCAGCGTTAGCTGCCTCAGGAGGCTATTTGTCCACTTGGCCGCTGTAATTCACAGACATTTATGCCGTCTTCCCAACCTGCTTCCCAGGCGGCTTCGACGACTTCTCCTACATAAGGGCATTTGCCTCGATCCATGCCCATTACTCCGGCCATGTACCCTTGGCGGTACGCTTTATTGAGAGAGTCTATATCCCAGCATAAAGAAAAGTCATTGGCCATTCGGCCGCTCCTTCCATTCTGCTGCCCCGCACTTTTTTAAGCGAGCATGTGGCACTTGGTTGCGTGCTACTACAATCTTGTTCGGCTTTAAAAGGTGTTTGGCAACGCCATACACAACGTCTGTTTAGATTCATTAGCTTATATTCACTGGCTTAGCTGCTGTTTATTATTATTTCTGCTCGCTAATTCATAGTCACCGAAAGTGTGCTAATAACAGAAAAGGTTTCGAGCAGTTCGCAATAGTCCCAGTAATTAAGGCTCTACTAATCGTTTTTTTTATTCAATTTTTACCTTAGTGCAATAATTATGGCTTCGCCACGCAACGACATTACAATTTGTACATTGTAAGCGCACATAAGGTAACAAATCGCTAACAACGGGTTACAAATTATCATGTGGAATTAGGTTGAACAAACTAAAACTAGTGCGATAGTGAGGGGGGTCTCAAAAAAATATTTTGGAACGGAACCCCGACTCTTTATCAATGAGACGGGGGCCACAAAATGGCTTAATTTGGAGTTCTAGTTTGCCTGATACGCAGTTAGGAAATCAGCAAAGGTTTGGGTGTCGCCGGCTTTTATAGCCGCGGCATCGGTAAAGGAACTTTCTGACTGAGCGCGCAGTTCTTCAGTTTTTTTCGGATAATGCTTGGCTTGTTCACCAAGAAAGTGCGCTTTGTGTTTGCGCGATAGCTCACCTGCAAACTCTATCCAGCTTAGTCCTTCTTGTTGCATGACGGCTATGACTTGGGCGGACGGTGTGAGGTCGGGTGCAGCTATCTTGTTCAGTTGTTCAATGAGAGCGTTTGAGTAGCGGTGGTCATGCGTGTTGCGATCAAGAATGTCGGCAATGGGTTGCATGGCGTCGAGCAACTCTTTGCCCCAGTCCTGAAGGCTTATTTCTGCGCCCCGATTGTTGAGTTTAAGTCCGGGTTTACGCCCCTCATTCACCGCGAGGCTAAAGTTCGTGTCGATAGTGCTGCAGTCTTCATCGCTGATAAATGGCGAGTCTGTTAGCAGGCAGTGGAGCAAAAACAGGTCGAGAAAATCTATTTGTTGTTCGCTGATTCCCTCGGGCAAAAAAGGATTGAGGTCGAGGCAACGTACTTCAACGTATTCAACCCCTCTTTGCATGAGCGCCTGTGTAGGGCGTTCTCCGGAGAAAGTCGTCCGTTTGGGGCGTATCGAACTGTAGTACTCATTTTCTATTTGCAGAATATTGGTATTTAGCTGGATGAATTGATCGCCACGGGTGAGGCCAATTTTCTCGTAGGCGGGGTACGACGTGCGAATCGCCTGACCTAAGGTTGTGGTAAAGTTAGTGAGGGTGTTGAAGCAGATTGCCAGTGACGCTTGAGCGTTGTTGTGGTATCCGAGATCTCCCATGCGCAAGGAGGTGGCAAAGGGCTTATAGAAACTGCCTTTGTCATCAAAGCGTTCCAGGTTATGTTCGGCGCCGTTCAAAAAGCTACTGTCCAACACCGGCGATGCGCCAAACAGGTACATCAACAGCCATGCGTGCCGGCGGAAATTCCGTATCAAGCCAAAATATTGTTCGGACTTAAAATCCTGAAGCGACGAAGTCTCACCCATGGCGTTTTTGCGTTGAAGCCAGAAGTCATCGTCTAGCGAAAAATTAAAGTGTAAGCCCGCGATGCTTTGCATGATTCTGCCATAACGAACACCCAGACCCTGCCGGTAAACATGCTTAAGTTGGCCAATGTTCGAGTCACCATATTCCGCGATACGAATGCTGTTGTGTCCGTCGAGCCGGCACGGCATGCTGCCGACCCAAATGACTTCGTCCTCGATATTATGTTGCACAAAGTAGTGTAGTTCGCTAAGTGTTTTCATTAGCGCTTCGCGCGAGGGCTCTACCGGCGTGATCAGCTCAAGCAGGGCTTCTGAGTAGTCGGTTGTTATGCTGGGGTGGGTGAGCGGGTGGCCGAGCGGACGGGGATGATTTGTTTGCGCAATACTATCGTCTAAGGTCGCTCTTAAGCCTTCTTTTTCGATTCCCCTGTAAATCAAGGGTGTTGCGTGGCCGGCATCCCGGACCATAAAGTCGTCAAGCTGAGACAGCCCCTGGCTAGATGGGGAAGGGGAGTGCTTAGTGTTCATGTTGGCGTCCTGTCTCAATATTGCAGCGCGAAAAGAGGATAGATTATAGAGTCTTTGTCGCAGGGTTGGGCGCGCGAAACGCTTTGGAAAATTGTTTTCCAGCCCTGCGCCAATTTAGCTATTTTCCAAGTTTACCGAAAGCAGTTGCCATAGCACCAGAAAGCTCGGCAGGCTTCTTCGTGCTGGCATTCTTTTTTCGTTTTGTCTGTGCTTGTTCATTGCTTTGCGCTTTGTTTTTTGTCGCACTGGCTTCATCCGACAAGCGCATACTTAAGGCGATGCGTTTGCGCTCGATATCTACCTCGATTACCTTCACTTTCACTATATCGCCGGCTTTTACCACCTCACGCGGGTCTTTTACGAACTTTTCAGCCAAGGCTGAAATATGCACCAAACCGTCCTGATGTACTCCGATATCAACGAAGGCACCAAAGTGGGTGACGTTAGTGACGGCACCTTCAAGTGTCATACCGGGTTTGAGATCACTCAATTTCTCGACACCTTCTTTGAACTCGGCAAATTTGAATTCAGGACGCGGGTCACGTCCAGGTTTTGCCAATTCACTTAGAATATCCCGGACGGTTATCTCTCCGTTGCGTTCATCGACAAAGTCGTTTGCGGCGAGTCCTTTAAGTAGGGCAGCATCGCCGATTAGCTGAGCGACACTCTGCTGCTTGGTTTTTGCGATGCGCTCGACGACCGGGTAGGACTCAGGGTGAACCGCCGAAGCATCTAGAGGGTTGTCGCCGTTGCGGATGCGCAGAAAGCCCGCGCATTGTTCAAATGCTTTGTCGCCGAGGCGCGGCACCTTCATTAATTCACGGCGATTTTTAAACGGGCCGTTGCTGTTTCGATAATCGACGATGTTATTGGCGATGCTTTGGCTCAAACCCGATACTCTGGCTAACAGCGGAGCCGAGGCAGTATTGACATCAACGCCTACGGCGTTAACACAATCTTCAACTACGGCGATCAGGCTGCGATTCAGTTCTGTCTGGCTTACGTCGTGCTGGTACTGCCCCACGCCTATGGCCTTGGGTTCTATTTTAACCAGTTCGGCTAACGGATCCTGAAGGCGGCGCGCAATCGAGACTGCACCACGTATCGAAACATCGAGGTCGGGGAATTCCAGTGCCGCGAATTCCGAGGCAGAGTAGACTGACGCGCCTGCCTCGCTCACCATAATGCGCGATAGTTTTAATTCCGGGTGGCGCTTCATCAAGTCTGACGCCAGCTTTTCGGTTTCACGAGAGGCGGTACCATTCCCGATGCTTAGCAGTTGAATCCGGTGTTTGGCAGCGAGCCGTGCGAGCGTATCTATTGAAGCATCCCATTGGCTGCGAGGGGCGTGAGGGTAGATTGTACAGTGATCTACGAATTTTCCGGTCTCGTCAATGACAGCAACCTTGACCCCCGTTCTCAGGCCGGGGTCAAGACCGATACACGCTTTGTTTCCTGCTGGTGCTGCTAGCAACAAGTCTTTGAGGTTTTCAGCGAACACCTGGATCGCAACCAATTCAGCCTGTTCACGCAAGCGGTTGAGTAGTTCGTTTTCTATGTGCAGGTTAAGCTTGATGCGCCAAGTCCAGCGTACGACTTCTCTCAGCCATTTGTCTGCCGCTCTTCCTTTATCTTCAATGCCAAAGTGTGCAGCAACTTTTGATTCGCAGGGGTGGATGGCTAAACGGTCGTCAGCCTGGTGTGCCTGAGCAAGCAGGTTGATATTGAGAATGCCTTCATTTCGGCCTCGGAATAGTGCCAGTGCGCGATGAGAGGGAATTTTATTAATGGCTTCGCGGTAGTCAAAGTAATCCTGAAACTTTGCACCTTTTTGTTTTTCTGTTTCGATCACGGTGCTCTGGACATCGCCTCGTTCCCATAAATACGACTTAAGCTCGCCGAGTAGAGCGGCATCTTCGCTAAAGCGCTCCATCAAAATGTAGCGTGCGCCATCGAGTGCTGCCTTGGTATCGCTAACGCCGTGCTCAGCAGAAATGAATGCCGCCGCTTCGTGCTCAGGGTCTCGATCTGCGTCAGTGAAGAGCAGCTCGGCAAGAGGGGCCAAGCCGGCCTCAATCGCGATCTGTCCTTTTGTTCGGCGCTTTGGCTTGTAGGGTAGATAAAGGTCTTCGAGCTCATTTTTGGTGGTCGCAGCGCGCAAGCGGGCTTCAAGCACAGCGTCGAGTTTGCCTTGCTCGTCAACGCTTTTGATGACGGTATTTCTGCGTTCTTCCAGTTCTCTGAGGTAGCGCAGTCGGTCTTCCAGCTTGCGTAGCTGGGTATCGTCTAAAGAGCCGGTTACTTCTTTTCGATAACGGGCGATGAAGGGAATGGTAGCGCCTTCATCGATCAATTTGATGGTGGCTTCAACCTGTTGCGCGCGAACCTGAAGTTCAGTCGCTATTTGTGCTGCAATTTGAGTCATGTGTGTCCTGTTTTGTCTGGCCTGGCAGGGCCTCGCCTTCATATGGAGCCGGAAAGCATAATTTAAACCCCGGCAAACTAAAAACAGATTATTCTTTCTGGCGGGTGATCAGTTAAAATAGCCGGTTCATTGCTCCATTGCTGGCGCTTTTACCAGCAAGGGATGATCTCCAGCGGCTGAATCAGGATCCATGTGTCAAATCGATTAAACCCAAAACAGCGAGAGGCGGTGGACTATATTGATGGCCCTTTGCTGGTGCTAGCCGGTGCAGGGAGTGGCAAGACCAGTGTAATTACCCGCAAGATCGCCTACTTGATCAAGACCTGTGGCCTCAAAGGTCGCAATATTGCAGCGGTGACCTTCACCAACAAAGCCGCGCGCGAAATGAAAGAGCGGGTTGGCAAGTTGGTTTCGGGCCCAGATGCGCGTGGTCTAACGGTCTCGACATTTCATAACCTTGGCTTAAACATCATTCGTGCTGAACATAAAGCCTTGGGTTATAAACCCGGTTTTACTATTTTTGATGCCGAAGATGCCAAAGCGCTGATTCGAGATTTAATGATTAAGGAGGGTGACGAAAACACCGATCACCTGAATTCGATCCAGATGACGATTTCGAATTGGAAGAACGCCATGCTGAGGCCCGAGGAAGCCTTAAAGGCAGCCCAGTCGCCCGATGAAGTGCTGGCCGCAAACGTTTATGGACTCTATAACCGGTATTTGAAAGCGTACAACGCACTCGATTTTGATGACCTGATTCTTCTGCCTGTTCAGCTGTATCAGCACTACCCCGAAATACTAGAGAAATGGCGGCAGAAAATTCGCTATCTGTTGGTTGATGAGTATCAGGATACTAACCTGGCCCAGTATGAGCTGGTTAAATTATTGGTTGAGGAACGGCAGGCGTTGACGGTAGTCGGTGATGACGACCAGTCAATCTACGCATGGCGCGGAGCAAGGCCCGAAAACCTGGTTCGACTAGAGAAGGACTTCCCCAGTTTGAAGTTAATTAAACTGGAGCAGAATTACCGCTCGACCAGTTTGATACTCAACGCTGCAAATACGCTGATCGCTAACAACCCGCATGTGTTCGAGAAAGCGCTGTGGAGCGAGATGGGGCACGGGGAGCGTATTCGTATTATTCGTTGCCGTCATGAAGATGCCGAAGCAGAACAGATCGCAGCAGAGATTCTGGACCTGAAACTGAAGAAGGATATTGCGTTTAAAGACTTTGCTGTGTTGTATCGTGGTAATCACCAATCCCGCCTTTTGGAAATAAAAATGCAGGCCTTTCAGGTACCTTATCGCTTGTCTGGCGGTACCTCGTTTTTTGCCAAAAATGAAATCAAGGACGCGATGGCGTATTTGCGGCTAATCGTGAACCCGGACGATGACGCAGCCTTCTTGCGTATTGTGAATGTTCCGCGTCGTGAATTGGGGCCCTCGACACTCGAGAAACTCGGTAATTATGCAATGACGCGTGAGCTGAGTCTGTATCGCGCTGCCGATGAAGTGGGTTTGGAGCAGAGCTTGAATGGCAAGCCGCTGGAGCGCTTGCGGCGTTTTTGTGATTGGTTAAAAAGGACGACAGAGCGCTGCTATCAGGAAGACCCCGTACCTGTATTAAAACAGCTGTTTACCGATATCGAGTACGATCAATGGCTGTATCAGAATGCCAACACGCCCAAGGCGGCAGAAAAGCGCATGGAAAACGTCTGGTACCTGATCGATTCGCTACGGAAAATGCTTGAAGAAGGCAAGGGAACGGCCGATGAAATAGGCATTGATGAAGCCATTTCTAAGCTGGTGTTGCGCGATATGCTGGAGCAGCAGGAGGAAGAAGATGATAGCGACAAAGTACATTTGCTGACCTTACATGCCTCCAAAGGTCTGGAGTTTCCGCATGTGTTTATTATGGGGCTCGAAGAAGAGCTGCTGCCGCATCGAAACAGTATCGAAGAAGATAACATAGAAGAAGAAAGACGCCTGATGTATGTGGGTATTACACGTGCGCAGCGCACTTTGGCGCTGACCTATGCCGCGACGCGAAAACAATACGGTGAGAAAATCGAGACCATTCCGAGCCGGTTTTTGGATGAGCTTCCCGAGGATGATTTGCAATGGGAAGGCGGCGACCAGGAAGATAAGCAGCGAGTACAGGAAAAAGGCAAGCAAACGCTTTCGGCCCTGCTAAGTGGCTTAAAGGACTGAATGCCCGCGTAAGATGGTACTCCGCTTGTTTTGCGGAAACGAAAAAGTCTGTGTGTGTTCTAGCGGAGGAACTCGTGTTATGTATGTGGTCATTTTTGAAGCCAGTATCCAGCACCTGGATGCGGATTACGAGGCGACAGGGGCAAAGCTACGTGAATTGGCCCAAGTCAAATACGGTTGTACGGGCTTTACTTCGCTCGCTGCCGAGGGCAAAGAGCTGGCAGTGTCCTACTGGCCTGATCTTGAAAGCATCAAGGCCTGGAAAAATGACCCAGAGCATACGAGGGCTCAGTCCATAGGTAAGTCGCAGTGGTACGGTCATTACCGGGTGTGCGTGGCTAAGGTTGATCGCGCATATCAATCAGTAGAGGCCTGACTGGCATGCAAAATTTTATCTTGCGGTCATGGCTTCTGTTGGCAAGACGGATAAGGGGAAGCAGAAATGCTGGATGAGCAGAGTTTTTTGCAGGTGGTATCTAATACGCCTTTGGTTTCCATTGACCTTGTTATTCAAAACAAGCAAGGAGAGGTACTCTTGGGGCGTCGTAAGAATAGGCCCGCGCATTCTTATTGGTTTGTCCCCGGAGGTCGCATTCGAAAGAATGAGCGCTTATCAACCGCATTCGAGCGCTTGTGCGCTGAGGAGCTGCAATTCGCGCTTAGCTTTAGCGAGGCAAGTTTATTGGGGGTTTATGAGCACCTGTATGAGGATAATTTTGCAGGTGAAGCGGGTATTGATACCCACTATGTTGTTTTGGCTTACGCCATCACCGTCGAACAGATCCCGCCGGTTGAGCTGCTTCAGCAGCATGATGCGCAGGACTGGTGGAATGTGAAGGATTTGCTGAAAGCAGGCGACGTGCATGCGAATACCAAGGCGTATTTCCTTGCCTGAGGTGCTGGCTTCTATAGAAGTCTCCCGCTGCGTTTGGCTGGTGCGGCAGGTGTTATGACCTAGTGCTTTCGAGCATCGCGTTCAAAGGCTTGCTCGAGACGTTCGATGCCTTGCTCAATTTTGCTTAATTCTTCTGCTGTCAGGCGTGCAATTTCGTCGAGAACTTCAGCATTTTCGAGTTGTTGTGCCTGTTCCTCCCAGTCTCTGTCGAGCCCCTGAGAAACATCTTGTCGAATAGCCTGCAGGCGTTTGCGCAACTCTTCTCTTCGTTGCAATAGTTGTTGATGTTTGGCTATGAATTTTGCGTCCATTTGCTGCCTCCCGTGATCTTTGACTGATTATCTGTGTGTCAGTATGGCAATGGCACTAGCTGCCAGTCATCGCTGTGCCTTTTAACTGCGGCGCTTTTACGGGAAGGATCAGTACGAAGCTTGTGCCTC
Organism: Oleiphilaceae bacterium; assembly: GCA_041624095.1. GTDB lineage: Bacteria > Pseudomonadota > Gammaproteobacteria > Pseudomonadales > Oleiphilaceae > PZPK01. The sequence goes on along the minus strand of JBFJVR010000029.1, from coordinate 1,744 downwards.
TTCCGACTTGCGATTTTACCTGTACTTGGCCACCCAGGATTTCGTGTACTAGGTTATGCACAATATTAAGCCCTAAACCGCAGCCTCCCTGACCAAGTTTGGTGGTAAAGAAGGGGTCAAAAATACGTGGCAGCAGATTGTCTGGTATGCCTATACCATTGTCGCGGATAGTGATGTGAATATTGGTGTTGACCAGCTTGGCCGAGATGACCAGCGTAGCATCCGGCTTGCCTTCAAAAGCATGGTTGATCGCGTTCATGGTCAGGTTACTGAGAACTTGCCCCAGCGGCCCCGGGTAGCTGTCTAACTCAATGTTCGCGGGGATCTGTTCCTGAATACGTATCGGCATTTTTTTGGTTTGAGGGTGCAGTGTGAGCAGGATCTCGTGAACCAGCTCGGTAAGAAAGAACTGGCGGCGTTGCGAACTGCTCTGGTCTACCGCGACCTGCTTGAAGCTGCTGATCAGTTCAGCTGCACGTTCCAGATTTCGGGCACTTATTCCGGTTGCCGAACGAGCGTCGGCGAGGAAACGCTCAAAATGAGAGCGCTTCATCTCATCCTGTTCAAATTGGTCATTGATTTCTTCTGCAAAGTCATTCAGTGAAGAAGCGGCCATCAGGGCATTTCCGATAGGGGTATTGAGTTCGTGTGCGATACCGGCAACCAGGCTACCCAGCCCGGCAAGTTTTTCGGACTGAACCAGCTGTTCCATGGTCTCTTTCAGGGTCGCCAAGGTGGATTCCAGTTCCAGATTGCTGCGTTTAAGCGCTTCGGTACGTTGTTCGACGTTGTGTTCAAGCTCGGCGTTTAGGCGCCTGATATTGGCTTCTGCTTGACGTTGCTTGGTCACATCGGTGGACATGCAAACGTAGAGTTCCTTGCCTTCGGCGCTGGGAATACTAAAGATTGCTCCCCTCATATGCCCCTCTCTACCAGACTTATGATTGAAGGGCAGTTCGAACTCCAGACTTTTATCGTCTCCTTGCGCGACATGCTGGAGCAGGATATTAAACTCGGCTGTTTGCCGAGGAGCGAAGATTAGCTTATCGAGACGTTTCCCTAGCGCTTCGTCTTGTGAAAATCCAAAGATTTGCTCTGAGGCTTCGTTCCAGTAGCCTACCTGACCACGTTCATCGTACCACTGCACTGCGACATTGGGGGCGCTTTCGAGCGTGTTGCGCAGCTGGGCTTCGCGAGTTTGTAAGGTTTGTTCACGGCGCCTGATTGCCTCCGCCATACTGATGAGGCTGTCGGACAATTGTTTAAGTTCAGTGATGTCAACTTCTGCGGGCGGGTGAGTATAGTTTCCCTTGGCTACCTGAGCGGCATGTTTGTTCAATTCCTTGAAACGCTTTGAGAACTTTTGCGAGCGACGATGAGCCAGCACCAAAGCGATGACCACTACTGCAAACATTGACAGCAACCAGTTGTTTAAAATGTTGTATAGCCGCGCAGAGAAAAGTGCTTCATCTTGGGCGACGATGACTTGCCATGAGGGTTCTTTCATCCTGACAAGGGTGCCAAAGTAGCGCTTTGCGTCCATTTCAAAGTACTCTGATTGAATGTCTTTGCGCTCCAGGGTGTTAAAAAAAGGCAGGTTGCTCACGTTGACATACTGCTGGTTGGTTTCCGAGTCCGGGTGGGCGATAAGCTGGGCCTGTTCATCGAGGATCATCACCAACAGCCCGTTTTTAGAGAGGCGCTGGCTTATGTGTGGTAAGCGGTCAATAGCGAGTTCGGCAAC
>JBFJVR010000028.1:0-12142 GCA_041624095.1 Oleiphilaceae bacterium | reverse complement strand
GCGCAGCAGAAAGCGAGATTCTGGGGGACTTGCCTTATCAAATGAACGAGGTCACGCTGCATACAGATGAAGCGCTGATGCCAAAACGGAGCTTGGCCTGGGCCGCCTGGAATTATCATATTCCCCAACGCGCAAATGCCTGTGCAACCGTGACCTATAACATGAACATTCTCCAAAACTTTGACCAAGCCCCAGCTACATTTTTGGTTACCCTCAACAGGCCACAGGAAATTGACCCTGCCAAAGTGATCGCCAGCTACCGCTATGCACACCCCGTGTTCACCAGCGATGGAGTGCGTGCACAGGCACGCCATGCAGAGATCAACAACCAGCGCCGTAGCCACTATTGCGGGGCGTACTGGTTTAATGGCTTTCACGAAGACGGAGTGAACAGTGCCTTGCGTGTTGTGCGGCAGTTCGGCCTAGATTTGAGAGAATTTTGCTAATGACTTTTTGGCGAGCCAAAACGCCCAGGCTGCAAGGGATAGAGCGCAGTGCGCTGTTTACGGGTTGGCTTAGGCATCGCCGTTTTGTTCCGCTTGAGCATCATTTCAGCTATCCGCTGTTTATGTATTTTATTGATCTCGACGAGCTGGAGCAGGTCATATCGAGCAAGTGGTATTGCTCGCTTGAACGGGTGAATATCGTCAGTTTTTATCGTCGTGATTTCCTCGGCGGTACCGACTCAAATGAGACTCAAAGCACCGCCAAAACCCCTACAGGGAAGCTTCTGAAAGATGCGGTAAAGCTCCGGGTTATGCAGCACTGTGAGGGGCACGCTCTGGCAAAACCCGATATTCAGCGCGTCTGTATGCTGACGCAGCTGCGCTTCTGCAACATGTTGTTTAACCCGGTGAGCTTTTATTATTGTTTTGATGGCCACGATAAGCTGAGCTTTATAGTGGCCGAAATCACCAATACACCTTGGGGTGAGCGGCATGCCTATGTACTGCCCGTCGGAACCGGCGATGCCGCCACCTCCTACCAGGCGAGGGGCAAGCAGAAACACCAGTTTGAATTTGCGAAGGCCTTTCATGTTTCGCCTTTTAATCCGATGAACATGGCGTATCGCTGGTGTATCAGCGAACCCGGCGGCAGTTGTCAGATCCATATGGAGAATATGCTTGAAGGGGCCGAAGAGGGTGTCGCCAAACACTTTGATGCGACTCTGGTGATGCGGCGTCGGTCTTTAGTGTCGGAACTTGGCAAGACGCTGATCCAGATGCCGTTTCTTAGCGTAAAAGTTGTGTGGGGCATCTACTGGCAGGCATTCAAGCTATGGTGCAAGAAAGCGCCTTTTTACGACCACCCCAACACGCTCGAAAAATCAGGCAACGACAAAACAACGACAGCGGAGAACAAAGCATGAGCATGTCACTGAGTTCAGTAAGCATCAAGCGCAGCCCGCGGCTGGGCATGCAGTCATTAGCGAAAAAAATGGTGCTGTCGCAGTTGAAGAAACTGCACACAGGTGTGTTGCATGTTATAGACGGCGAAGAGTCTTATCGCTTTGGCTCCGAAAGCGGCGGCCTTCGAGCCGAAATGCATATCAAAGACGCCTCATGCTATGCCGATATTATGACCGGTGGCAGTATCGGAGCTGCAGAAGCATATATGACTGGAGACTGGAGCACCCCAGACCTGAGTCAACTGGTGCGCCTCATGGTGCGCAACATGGATATTCTTGATCAGATGGAAGGTGGCTTAGCCTTGCTTTCGCGTCCGTTGCTGAAACTATTTCACAACCTCAACCAGAATACCGCCAAAGGTTCCAAACGGAATATTGCGGCTCATTATGATTTGGGCAACGAGCTGTTTGAATTGTTTCTGGATCCGACGATGATGTATTCATCGGGTATATTTCCGCACGCCGGTGCCAGCATGGCAGAAGCATCGACACACAAGCTCGATGTGATTTGTCAAAAGCTGGATCTGCAGCCCGGAGACCGCGTAGTTGAAATTGGAACAGGTTGGGGAGGGTTCGCCTTACATGCGGCCAAGCACTATGGTTGCCATGTAACGAGCACAACGATTTCTGAACAACAGTTTGCTTTGGCAACACAGCGAGTCAAAGAGGCGGGCCTCGAAGACAAAGTGACCTTGCTCAAGCAGGATTATCGCGATTTGAGCGGTAAGTTCGACAAACTGGTGTCGATAGAGATGATCGAAGCCGTAGGCTGGAAATACTACGATACGTTTTTTGCTAAGTGTGCTTCTCTGCTCAAGCCACATGGGGTGATGCTCATTCAAGCCATTACCATTGAAGATCAGCGTTACGAAAAAGCCAAACGCAATGTCGACTTTATTCAGCGTTATATCTTTCCGGGTAGCTGTATTCCATCCGTACAGGCATTAAATACGGCCTTGATGAGAAATACCGATATGCGCTTGGTACACTTTGAAGACTTCGCCGAGCATTATGCGCAAACGCTAAGTTTATGGTGCCACCAGTTTATCTCGAAGTTAGACAAGGTGGCGGGCCTTGGCTACAGCGAAACGTTTGTGCGCATGTGGCAGTTTTACCTGTGTTACTGCGAAGGCGGATTTCGTGAGCGGGCCATTGGTGTGGGGCACTTTGTATACGCCAAGCCTGCGTATCGAGCTGAAGCAATGACCAGACAAATCGCTCCGCCAAACACCCTCTAATGGCTGATCAGCTAATGTCGACAGGTTATTTCGACCAGTTGCGCCGCCCAGTGCCGCGAGTGCAGATCATCGGTAATGCTTTGCTGTTTCAGGCGGCTTGGTTTGCTGCAATACTTTACGGGTGGCAGGCTGCACTCGGCTTTGTCATCTTGTTGGGCGTGCAAAACGCTTATTTCTGCTCTCTGCCTGCACTCGCCAAGTTGGGCGTGATCATGCTGAGCGGAATATCGATCGACACGCTGTTTTATCACTTGGATATATACCGGTTTGGCGAAGCGGAGCCGAACTCCGGATTTGTCATTCCGGTTTGGCTGTGTCTGTTATGGATCGGATTTGCCTTTACCTTGTTGTTTTCCTTGTCTGCTTTGCTGCGCCTAAGGGGCTGGTTTATTCTACTTTGTACGCTGGCCGGGCCGCTTTCTTATTGGGCGGGCATGCGTTTAGGTGCGCTTATCTTTAGTGTTGATGCCCTGGTGTCTATTGCTCTGGAGTGGTTGATAGTGTCTACCTTGGCACTCCGCATGTTTCTTTCAGGCCCTTCCGCTAAAGCTGAGGCAACTCTAGCTAGTAAGGCTTATGGCAAAAAGGCGCTACCGCATGCGTGATGCCTTGCCTCGCTTTCTCATTGCAAGTGCGCTTCTTCTGCTGAGTTACACTGCTGCGTTCGCAGGGTCCTTTAGATTTACCGGTGCAGCCCATGACCTCGACAGTGGTGAGCTGCTGTATCGTGAAGAACACCTGATCGAGTTGAATGGCAAAGGTGACTATAGTCGCGGTGAGGTGAGCTATGTTGATGGGCGGGGTCAGCTCATTGCCGTAAAGGCCTTGGTGTTTGAGGGGCAGGAGCTTGCACCCGAAGTTTCGTATCGAGATTTGCGTGACGGCAGCAGTTTTACGCTCGCTAAAGAGCAGCAAGCAATGGAGCTAAACCAGTTAAACAAAGGGGTGCTTAGCCTGTCTCGCATCGAGTTGCCACTTGATGAACTGGTGGTGATAGATGCAGGGTTTGACCGGATGGTGCAAAAGTACTGGCACGACCTCGAACAAGGCGCTGCACTGGATTTTGAATTTTTCGCACCGACAAGAGGCAAGTTTGTATCCTTTGAAATTCAGCGCATCAAGATAAACGAGACGCAGGTGCAATTTAAGGTGCGGCCTCAAAACTGGTTGTTCAATTTGCTGGTTGAGCCCTTGTTTCTGGTATACGAAAGGTCTTCCAGGCGCTTACAAGAGTACAGGGGGCTGACTAACATAGCCATGTACGAGCGTGGGAAAGTACTCGATGGATATTATCGTGCGCGTATCAGCTACTTCTACCCTGAGCGTTCCGAAGAAAACACGGTTGATGACGATGGGGCCGACACTATGGGTACAGAAAATAAGGAGGAAGCTCCTTAAGGGTCGTTTTATTGCTTGTGGGTTTGTTGTATATCGTATCGGGTTTGTGGTGTGCGTTTATGCTTGAGGCCTCGGCTGCCTTTTTGGGTTTTGGTTTGCACACGCCCTTGGCCAAAGCTGAGTTCTTTAGTGTCTATGGAGGTCTGCAGTTTGGTTTGGGCCTCGCAATGCTGGTGATGGCTCTGCGTGACGAAACCCGTCGGGCAGGGCTGTTATTTGGCTTGATATTTTCGAGTTCCTTGCTGGTCTTTCGGTTGATTAGTTATCTCCGCTTTGGTGGTAGCGAGGTACTGTTCATGATGATACTGCTCGAGGGTGTGATCGTGGCGCTGTTTATCGTCGCTTGTTGTCGTCAGTCGATAGCTAAAGCCGGTAGCTGGCTTGGGGGCTAGCTCTCGTGTAAGTTCGCGATGGCTTCGAACAGAGCTGCTACCAATTCTTGAGAACCCGCCTCCAGTTTTTCTAGCTGGCTACAGGCCTCATCATTATCGTCCTGCAAGCGGTAATTCAGCGCCTGAAGGGCGGTTTGGAAACAACGCTCACGCATTTCTTTTATCGCGTCGAAGCGGCCGATGTGTTGCAGCGCGCTTTTGGTTTCGGGAGCGTTGAGCCATTTTCCCAGGCGCGTCCCTTCTAACGAAGGTAGTGTATCTAAATCGCTTTGTTGTAAGTCATGTTTGGCAAACAGGCTGTAGATTGTGTTTTTCCACGACAGGTGATCAAAAAGGTGCGATTGCACCACTATTTTATTGCCGGAAGCGTGTATCACATGGGTCATGCCCGTCATGGCATTGATCAGCCTGCCAACGGATTCTTGTACCTCCGCAGTGGTACTAGACAGAGACTCACTATTGTTGATGATCTTGTTCACGCCTGTTGACGTGGCATCGGATTCCAGAACAATGGCATCGATCAAGGTACGGATCTTGGTAATAGCCTCATCGGTTTTGCTGGACAACGAACGCACCTCATCAGCAACTACTGCGAAGCCTCGGCCATGCTCGCCCGCTCTCGCGGCTTCAATGGCGGCATTTAGCGCCAGAAGGTTGATTTGCCCCGAAATATCTTCGATCATCGAGACGATGCCGGTTACATTGTGAACATCGTCGGTAAGCGCTTTGACCGTTCCGGTTGTTTCGATGGCTTGTTGATCGATATTTTTTAGCTGCCCGGCAATCTCGATCATCACTCCTTGAATATTGGCAATAACCTGTTCGGAACCTTTAAGCTTGTCTTTTTCGTCAACCATTGCGTCGGCGTTTTCGGCAATATGCAAGCGTAGTTTTTCCATCAGTAACGCGCTTTGCTCGGAGCACTGACTAAAGGTGTGAAGACGTTGTTGAGAACTCTGAAACCGCTTATTTTGCTGCTCGGTTTGTGCCCGGATCTGGGCCTGTTCCTCTAGCTGCGAACGCAGCGTCGCCAGCTCTGACTCTAGCGCAAGGTTCTTTTGTTCTAAGGCGTGTAGCTTGGCTTTGGCATTGAATATCACAACGGGTAAGTTCCTTGGAGCAGGGTTGGCTTGGATGTTGTTTCAGTATAGTGCTAAAAACCTTCTCTTGCTTTACGCTTTGGCTTGCGACCTTCGCGGTCGAGGTTAGAAATAGGGATGGTGATAATCGGGAGTCCGAGTGCATCGGTTCGTACCACCGCCTGATAGGTTTTGCTGCGCGCTTGCTGCCCCTCAAGGCCGATAAAGTAATACAGCTCAGCGATACCGTGAAATTTATCCAAGGTCAGCAGGTTGATTTGGGTACTTTCATCTATACCGGGGATAAATCCCAGGGGAATAGCCAAACCAAAGTTATCCTGATCAGTGCCCAGCGAAGTATAAAACACCGATAAGAGCGGCTTGCTGGTGTGCTCTAAAGGCTGGTTTTCAGCGCCCTCGTTGCGCGGAACGAGCGTAATGCCAAAGCGTTGTGAGAGTTCTTTTCGTAAGCGCTGGTCAGCGTACTCCTTTACTTTTGATTCCGCGAGAAAGTAAGACTCGAAAGCCAATGTTTGACCTCTCAGGGCTTCAAAATCATTGGCCGGCAATTTCGCTAAGAGGTCATCAATACTGTGGGTGACGAGCCGCTGTGCGGTCGACCCGGTATAAACCCGCTGCAGGTCTCTCGTAGAGCAAGCAGCTAAAAAAAGGCAAATGACGATCAGGGTAATCAGGCGTGGCATAGTGATATTCCGTTTTGCGAACTAGAGTTTTAAATAGCGATCAAAAATAGTTTGATAGGTGCCATCTTTTAGTAGATTGAAAAGTGCTTCGTCGAAGAGCGGCACTAAACGGCTTTTATTACTCTTTTTCGAGAACACTAAATAAGCAGGTGTTGAGTCGATTGAAGGCAGCATCGCTTCGATATCCGTTGCGCCAGCGTGTTTGATATTATACAAACCGACATGATAATTAGTGAGCATTGCTTGCAGTCGGTTAAGTTGAATCATTCTAATACTCTGTTGCTCGTTTTCTACATCATGGCGCTTTAGCCATCCTTCTTCTACAGCTTGTTTAAAATCCGGGGTTGTTTTGAAGCCTCGATTAACGCCGATGTCCCAGCCTTTCAAGTCAGCCAATGAACCGAAAGTTCGCAAGGCCTTGCGATGTGCAAACAAGGTATAGGCCGTAATATGCAGTGGGACATGCGTGTAGTCGAGGTAGGCTTCGCGCTCTTTCGTTCTGAAATAAGCCGCGAGACAAGCAACTTTGCCGATTTTTATCTCTTGTTCCAGGCGCTTCCACGGCTTGAGCTTAAAATCAATATTGATACCAATGCGGCGGCCAGCCTCCTTAACAACATCGACGTCGACGCCTTTTACTTCACCGTTACGCTCAATAACGAAGGGTGCAAACACGGTGCTGTAGCAAGTCAGTGACTCAGCTCGAGTCTGAGTAGATGACAAGCCCAGTGCAACGGAGAACAGAGCGCACAAGAGCGGCTGCTTCAATATGCCTGTTATTGGGTGGGGCTGCGTTTTCCATTGCTTGTTTTGCATGTTGTTGCCCAGACTAGTGCGGTGGTGTGTAAACGTCTAATTCAGAACCAAGAGAGGGCGTCTGCGTCGTACTTTTTACGTGTACCGATACACTCCTGCTAAGAGTATAGCAATGCCAGCGCTATCTACAACGTCGCGCCGGCGAGGGTAAATTGGCCCCCGCTAAAGTGTATTGAGCAGCATGAGTTCGGCAGGATGAGGCTCCAAATACTTGGATCGCTCAACAAAGGGTTTCGGGTGTCGTCTAAAATGATGGCGTAACAAGGTGATCGGGACAATGAGCGGCAATAGCGCTTGGCGATAATGTTTAATCGACTCACTTAGCTCCAGTTTGTCTTCTTTATCTAGGTCCGACTTCAGAAAGCCCTGAAGGTGTTGTAAGACATTAACATGGTTTTTCCTCGTCGCGCGGATTTTCAGAATGCGCATCAACTCAGCCTCATACCACGCTGCCACGTCGTGTATATCTTCACTCGCGGCATTGGCAACACGCTGGCCCAACGCACGTGTGCTGTCTTGGTCATGACTTAGTAAGACGTATTTGTATTGGGAATGAAAGTCGGTGAGTTTTTTCATGTTCAACCCGGATTCAACGACATCACGCCAATGCCGATATACAAACACGCGCTTGATAAAGTTCTCGCGCAGCACTGGGTCACCCAAGCGGCCTTCTTCTTCGACAGGTAGATTAGGGAAGTTGGCCAGCAAAACCCGTGCATATAAGCCAACGCCAACTCGGTCCGGCATCTCGCCCTTATAGACTTTTACTCTTTCCATGCCGCAGCTGGGTGAGTCTTTCTTCAGTATGTAACCGCATAGGTCCTGTTGCCAATCGCGCTGAGCTTCACCGCAGTCAAGGAGCTGGTCTGTAACATCCAGTGTTGCGGTCTTGGTGCCTACGCAACGAATTTCCTGGTTGTTTTCTACGAGCCGTATCGTTTCGCGCGGTGTGCCGAGTCCAATTGCCATTTCGGGACAAAAGCCATGAAAGGTAAAAAACTGTCCGAGGGTGCTGGTAATATAACTTTGGTGCTTATGACCCTTGTCAAAGCGGACTTTTTCGCCGAGAAGGCACGAACTAATGCCGATTTTGATACGGCTTTTGTCTGGGAACTCAGGTTGGTTTTCTTGTGACTCTGCTGTTGGCATCTGCATGATCTCTCTTTATAAAGCTCGGCTTGTTATTCTGCATAAGTGGCTTGATGCACCCGTTGAGTTTAGGGTGCCCAAGCTTCCTTATCTACTTACGTTGCACTTAGCGGTTCAGATTACATCGCGTGCCGCTTTACCTTGGTCCAGAAGCCAACATTGTTCAAGTTGTTCCAGTAAGGCCAGAATAAGCGGTTCCCGCACGCGGTTAACATGTGTCGCCAAGTGCAGTGGGCAGGTCGGAGTTTCACCATCCCATCGGACGCCCCAGCCTTCATGCTCTGCCTTGTCAGCATCGTCGCGGCGTAAAAGTGAAATGCCGGAGCCAGATCTGATTAACTCACGAATGCCTTCTTCAGTGTCGACGAAAACCGCTTTATCTGGGTTACTTTCAGTGCGGCTAAACAACGCTTCTTTGAGCAGAAAAAACGGGCAGCGCTCGGTTGTGTAGACCCACGGCAAGGCGGCTAGATCCACTATGCCTGCACCAAGAATGCGTTCTGCCCAGCCGACAGGCGCAACTACGGCTGTTTCGACTTCGGCCAGTTTGCTGATATGTAGGTCGGCGGAAGAGCAAGGGCCAAAGAAAAAACCAGCATCGAGTCTGCCTTTGCGGACATCAGCAATAATATCAGCGGACATGCTATTGATGAATGATAACTTGATGCCGGGGTAGCTTAGATTACAGCTCGCCAATAGCTGTGGCACGCGCAGGAAGGGGAAGTCCGAATTGACGCCGATTTTAAGTGTACCCATCACCTTGCCTTGTATGGACTTAGCTTGGTCGGCCATCTGTTTTGCTGCATCCAGGGTGAGGCAGGCTTGTTTCAGTAGTTGCTCCCCTGCTGGTGTTAAGGTCATACCCTTTGGTGTACGGTCGAATAGTCGCAGACCCAAAAACTCCTCCAGAGATTTGAGCTGAGCACTTACTGCCGGTTGACTCGTATACAAGCGCTCAGCTGCGCGCGTCAGGTGCTTTTCTTCTGCAACGGCAATAAAGGTTTTAAGCTGGTTTAGTTCCACGACTTTTCTCCCACGTGTTTTGTCCGCTAAGTGCTGTTAGGAGTATTGAACGACAAATTGCGTGTCAAGGCCATCGCGATTTCAAATCGCCGCCATCCAAAAAGACGATTGGATACGCGAGCAACAACAAGCTTCAATGGAAATATTCCAGTTCAACGCGACAAACAGAGGAATTGTCTATGTCTGCACAAGTGAAGCATTTCAATTTGGCTCAACATTCAGTGTCTGAGAGTGTTGAACCGCTGTACGTCAAGCTAAACCGCTATCTAAGCGAGTGGGCTGTGCTGGTCTCATTGGTAAGGCTATGGCGCTTACGCGCTGCCCAGCGGCGGCAGTTGGCGAGCCTGGACGATAGACTTCTGAAGGACATCGGGGTGTCTCGTTACGAGGTCAACGCCGAACTACAAAAATATTTTTGGCAGCCTTGATGCTTCACTGCGCGGCCAGCATCCGGCTGTCAAACCGTGTGCCTGCCGCGTGTTCATTTAGTTAGTGGGTTTGGAGGTGCTTCGCTTTTCGGGCACAAACACGTCGCCAACACTTTGCAGTTGCTGGTCTTCATCATTGTTGTCTCTGCGTCCAAAGCGCTGCCGCAGGTTGGCTCCCAAGACGAGCAAACAGGGAGTGAGTAATAATGTCAGCACCGTTGCAAAGGCCAAGCCCCCTGCAATGGCGCTCGATAGTTGAGTCCACCACTGGGTCGAAGGCGCGCCAAAGGCAATGTCGCGATTGATAAAATCAATATTCATCGCCATCACCATGGGGATTAAGCCCAGTATGGTTGTACCAGCGGTGAGCAGTACCGGCCGCAAACGCAACTGCCCGGTCGCTAGCGCTGCCTCCGCCGGGGCATAACCGTCCTTCAGATAAAAATTATAAGTGTCAATCAAGACGATATTGTTGTTCACCACAATGCCAGCCAGAGCGATGATGCCTAAGCCAACCATAACGATGCCGAAGGGCTGGCCGGTTATCAGTAGCCCAAGCAATACGCCTGCGGTCGAAAAAACGATTGCGCTTAGCACCAGTAAACTCTGATAAAAACTGTTGAACTGGGTTACGAGGATCAAGAGCATTAAAAATAGCGCGAATAAGAACGCCTTACCCAAAAAAGCCGCGGTTTCTTCTTGATCTTGCTGTTCTCCTTTTACTGCAATGCGGACGTCTGGCTGTAGAGAGACATCTTGCATTGCTGTTTGCAAGGCAGCGAGTCTCTCTCCTGCGAGCATGCCTTCCTCGACGTCGGCTTGCAGCGTAATCGAGCGCTTGCCGTCGACCCGTTTAATTGTGCCCGTTTTGGGTGCCGGTTTTAGCGTGACAAAGTTACTGATGGGAATCATGCCTTGCTGGGTGCGGATGCGAAAGCTGTCTAGTTGGCTAAGGGCACGGTTTGAAGCCGGGAAGCGAATGTTGATATCGACTTCTTCTATTGTGTCGTCGGGTCTGAACTCCGCGACACGGAAGCCGTTGGTCACCATTTGTATTGCACTGCCAATTAACGCGACATCGGCGCCGTATCTGGCCGAGGTTTCTCTGTCTACCTCTAGCTGCCATTCGATACCAGGTAGAGGTAAATCGTCTTCAATGGCGATAAAGCCGCCAAGGGTACGCATGTTACTTTTAATCTTTTCCAGGGCCTGTTCAGCATGTTCCGGAATGATAGAACTGACTTGTAGTTTAATCGGTTTGCCGCCAGAAGGGCCGTTTTCGGATTTTCTGAATTCGAGTATCAGGCCTGGTATATCGGCACTTTTTTCGGCCATTTCTGCGAGTATCTCACTTGCTTTGCGGCGCTGGTTCCAATCAATAAACTGGAACTGAACAGTGCCGATCACGTCCGCAGCGAGGTTGCTCGACGGCTGAACGAAAGAACGCGCATAGACTGACTCCAGCTCAGGCATGTTGAAAAAACGCTGCTCAACCGTTTTTAACAGGGCGTCTTTTTCGTGTATGGATAAGTCTCCGCGTGCGTGCACCAGCACTTGAGCCGTTTCAGGTTCGACTTCTGGGAAAAACTCACTGCCTTTACCCCAAACGATGTAACTTGCGTAACTTAGTCCGATCGCCAGCAGCGATACAAATAGGGTTTTACCGGGGTGTTGCAGCAAGGTGCGCAATAGCCTGACATAGGCGCTCATAAGGACCGGGCTACCCGTCGAGCCTTGTGTCTGAGCCTGGCGCCCTCCCAGCCAAGACCCTAATACAGGTAAAAATATTAAGGCCACCACTAATGAGGCGGCGAGGCAGATAATAACCGTGATCGGTAGAAACTTCATGAATTCGCCAACGGTTCCCGGCCAAGCTATCAAGGGTAAAAACACCACAAGTGTTGTCGCGGTTGAGGCAATGATAGGCCAGGCCATGCGCTTGGAGGCTTTCGAGAATGCCTGTTGCGCCGGCATACCACTTTGCTGGTTTCGTGAGGCAAGCTCGGTGACGACGATGGCTCCATCGACCAGCATGCCGACCACTAGAATGAGGCTAAACAACACTACGATATTGAGCGTTAAACCCATGAAGTTGATGATCATCATGCTGGCCAGAAACGAGGCAGGAATCGCTATACCAACCAGCAGTGAAGAGCGCAGGCCCAAGGCAGCAACAATAACGATCATCACCATAATAATGGCGCTCGAAACGTTGTTTTGCAGGTCTTGCAGCATTTCCTTGATTTGGCCCGATTTATCCAGAATATAGGTGTGTTCCAAGGCGTCGGGCCAATAGGCCTGTTTTTCGGCGACGATGGCTTTCACTTGCGAAATAACATCGATGATATTGGCTCCCACACGTTTTTTTACTTCTAGCGAGAGAGCCGGCTTGCCGTCGACGCGGGCAAAGCCCGTAGGGTCCTTAAAAGTGCGGCGTACGGTGGCCACTTCGCGAAAACTAACCACCTTGTCGCCAACCGCTTTAATTGGCAAAGACATGATGTCGT
>JBFJVR010000027.1:0-12178 GCA_041624095.1 Oleiphilaceae bacterium | reverse complement strand
GCCTGGAACATCTGTTCCATTGCCAGTCCCATTGCCAGATTACTAGTGTATTGCATGCCAAGTCGGTTGACGGCCATGTTCAGGTTGCTGATTTCATTTGCACCACGAAACAAAGGGCTGTTACTGACTTTGAGAATCCGTGCAGATAGCGCGGTGTCTTTATTGATGACTTCAATCAGGTCGATGAGCCCGGAATTTTCGTCTTCGGTAATTTCCCGAACATTGAGTGCTATTTCGGGTAGGGTTGGCAGCACAATCGAGTCATTTTCGATTGCACTTAGAATATCGTCTTTAATTTTTGATGCGAGTTCTGACATGTAGGCCTCAGAATAATGAGTGTTATTGCGTCTACTATTATTTATAGCAGAGCCTGAGCTGAGCGTTGCCCGAACCGCGAAAAAAACACCACTTTTATGTCTCGGTTTCACTTACCAGCATCGGGCTGTCGCTTACTTCCAGAAAAACCGCTTGCGGCGTGCTTTCGTGACTGATATCCAGCACACCCAGTACTGCGGTTCCCAAGTCGGCCGTGCTATGCACGCGCACCACTTGGCCGCACTTTTCACCTTGGGCATTAAGTAGCTTGCTACCAGGTAGGCACTCGGCTCGTTGAACGCTGTTAAGTGGCGTGCTGGAATGTAGTGAAAATGCGCGTTTCTTGATTTTGCCCAAGAACTTCATACGGGCAATGATTTCCTGGCCGGTGTAACAGCCCTTTTTGAAACTGACAGCCCCATAATTCTGCAAGTTTAAATGTTGCAGGATAAACGTGTCGGAGGTGTCAGAAAATAGCTCGGGCATACCCGCAAGTGTTTCAAGCGTTTGCCAACGCTCAGCGGGTTCGAATACTTCAGAAGTGACCGGAGGCATCGTCGACCAAACTTCGTAGCGTTCTTCGGTATCATGCTGGCGGAGATAAAAACCTTCATCTTGCCGGGCAAGGCTATTGGGTTCCCCGCTTGAGGTATTTGATCCCTTCGGTTTACCGACCATACCATAGGCACAAAACGCGGCTTCCTCTTGCATCTCGCATTTAAAAAATACTTTATATTTACCGAGGTTTTGCATCACTCTTTGCAGCAGGCTTTCATGCACGCGCAGCAGAAACCCGTGTTCCCAGCGGATGATCCTGAACAGGCCATACATTCTGCCCTTGGGTGTATTGGCCGTGCCATATGTTGCGTTTTCATTGCCCAGTTCAAGCAGGTCACAACTGAGCTGGCCTTGCAGAAATTTCTCTGCGTCGTCGCCCTGAACGCTAAAAAAACGATAGGGCAGGCGGGTGTTATCGGCTGATTGGCTCATGATGTTTCCTGAATCTGGTCAGATGATTGTTCGAAGTAGCCTACGTTAAGCAGCACCCTCAAGCGCCGCCAAGCAGTCTGATCGTTGCAATTAAAGCGACAGATAATCATGCTGTGGCGCTTTCTGGTTCTGCGTTTATAGGTGGTGGCGATTTTGCTCGTTTCAAACTGTAAAATACAACAGAAGGGAGTAATCAGCGCGTTGGGTAATACCTTGATTGCAAGTCGTTCACCTGAGCCAAATACGACTTCACTGGCATCGCCGTTGATTTTGATCGCGCAGGCAGACAGCTTACAGCTCAGTCGGCCAAAACGCATTGCATAGTAGCACCCTAAAGCCGGCAGCAAAGCGTATAGTGCAATGCCAAGTAGGTGGGCAGATAACTTCGTGTATAGGAGCAGGCTCGCAAGGCAAAAAGGTAAGCCAAGTATGGCTGCTAGACGCCACGAGGGCTGCAGCGACAGATCAATCCGGTTGAACACGATTTAAAATGATCGAAACGATGCGAGCAATATCGGGGTCTTCCGGAACGGCTTTTTGCATAAACCAGTTAAACATATCCTGATCTTCGCAGTTGAGCAGGTTCTGGTAACGTTGTTGATCGTCTTTAGGCAGCGAGCTGTAGGCTTCTTTAAGAAAAGGAACCAGCAGAACGTCGAGTTCCAGCATTCCCCTGCGACTATGCCAAAACAAGCGGTTCAGCTCATCGTGAATTTTTGCGTCGGGGTGATTTCTCGGGTCTATGGGATTTACAGGTTCTGACATGCAGGATCTCGCAATGCAAAGAAGGAGGGTGGCTTAATAAATTAGCATGGGGCGCATTATAAGATGCATGGGGTGGTGCGACAAGGATATCGCCGGATATCAGTTGTTTGTTAGCAACATCCTTGCTAATTGCGTCAGATAAACGCGAATATCAGCCAAACGTGGCTGCTGTTTTAGTGCTCGCTTTACTATTCAGGTAATCGACTTTGAGCGCATCCAAAGGAGACATTTCCCAATCGCCATCATTACGCGAAGTCGGCGCAGATGAAGTTTTGGTTGCGGTGCCATTAGCGAGGATGTTACGGCTGCCGTTGGTGCCGCGTAGCAGTGATGTATTTTTTTGTTTCATAGCAACGTCCCGTTACACAAGTGTTTCAAAGCGAAATATTAGTCAATAAACGGAAAAATATCATGGTATAAAGCGCCTTTTTTACCCTGTTTTACATTCTGATTACACCGGGTTTTAAGCGTCTGTCTTTATGGTCAAAAACGGATTAATAAGTGGCCTTTATGTTGCTATAACGAACATTTTTTGAGTGTCGCTACTTGGTTTGAGACGGGCTATCATAAAGGCAAGGGCCAGCGGGAAGACGCTTGGCAATGCAGCGAGCAGGTAGAAGGAGAGCTTGTGGGTGAAGCGCTAAGAGAAAGCTGGTTTGTCTATATCATCGAAACGGGAAAAGCTCAGCTTTATACTGGCGTGGCAAAAGATGTGGAGCGGCGCTTTCAAGAGCATTTGGCGAGACACACGGGTGACGCTAAAAAAGGCGCCAAGTTTTTTCTGATACACGAGCCACGGCGTGTCGTTTATCGGGAAAGTTTTGCTAGCAGGTCGGCCGCACAGCGCCGCGAATACCAGATAAAACAGCTTAGCAGGCGCGAAAAGTGCCAGCTTATCGAGGCGCAGCAGTAAGTTGTCAGGCATTTTCTGAAGGGTGTTTCCGCTGTTTTATTCTTGCCCTCGGCGCTGACTCGAAAACAAGGGGCTGCTGGATTCATGCTAAGGGCTGTTGTATATTTCGCCGCGAAGCGTATTGCCCCAATCAATTTGCAGGCATTGAGGGTCGCGGTAAAAGGTTCGAGTTTCGAACTACAGCATTTGATTAGATCCATTAGCCAATAGCTAATAGATAGATAGGAAGAGTAAACGAAGTGGAAATCAGCAGTTTGATTCGGCGTGTTATTTCCTTCTGTTCGTCAGACGGTGCGCCTATGGCTGTGGCCGTTTCGTTGATTGCGCACGTTGCCGCCTTCGCTGGTGGCGTTTATTACTTTTCAGAATTTGCCAATGATACCTCGCAACGGGCTGCCAGTATAAAAGTGGCGTTTAATGCTAGCCCGCTGCGAGGTGACACCCTTGACGCTGATTTCGACAACAGTCAGAAAGCCGCGTCAGCGAGCGCAGCGGGGCCTAAAACAGTGCTAGACCGCGTCGATGCACTTGCCCATTCGGCCCCGGCTTTATCGGGCGAAAACTTTGGCCCAGGCGAGGCTCTTAATGCCAGTATCAGCCCCCTTAGCCAAGCGGGAGCGCTACGCTCGACGCTTACATATAAGCCTGAGCCAAGCGTTGCCGAGACTAAGGTGATGTCAGTAGACGCTGCTCGGCCTTTACCGCTAACTGCTGAGCAGAGCCAAGCAGCAGAAGCCGGCGAGCAGCATGAGATGTTGGCCAGTTCAGCTCCTGCCAGTACGGCGGCTATCAGTACCAGCCAAGCAGAAAGTGAGGCGGCGATGTTGACGCCACCGCGTTTTAAAACCGGCAGTTCGCAAAACCCCAAACCGGTGTATCCGATGGTGGCGCGCAAGCGCGGGTGGCAGGGAGATGTGCTGCTCGAGGTTGAGGTCGGGCCTGACGGGCGTAGCCAGGCGGTGACAGTGATTGCATCAAGTGGTTATCAGGTTTTGGACAATGCCGCGCTTAAAACGATTCGCGACAAGTGGGTCTTTGAGCCCGCAACCGAGGCGAATTACCCAACTCAGGGCTTTACCCAAGTGCCGGTGTCATTTCGTTTTAACTAAGTTCTAATAGCGCTAAGTTACCGCAGGTGTCGCCAAGCTTTATTCGCAGGCCTTTAAGTTGCGGGTTGCTGTACCAATTCTGGTAGTGCGCCAAATCACCTTGACATTTTTGTTTTCCGCCCCTAAATTAGCGCCCCTGTTACAGGTGTTCCAGTTCGATGATCGAGCAAGGAATGAAACGGGAAGTCGGTGCGTGTTACACAATTCCGACGCTGCCCCCGCAACGGTAAATAAGTTTAGCCAACAAGATATGCCACTGTACGTTTTGTATGGGAAGGCCTTGTTGAGCGTAAGTTGTAAAACTTGACTTATGAGCCCGGAGACCGGCCTGTGACGATTAACCGGTATTGCGGAGGGCGATGCGGGAAGTGTCGTTATCAGCTGCCTGATTACCTGCTCCCCGTTTAGTTTAGCCCTTTGTACTTACCTCAATCATATAAGTACGCGGGTGTGCGCTAAACGGAGTATTCATGTCCTGTCAAAAAACTTTTAATCGTCCTTTTTTTAATCTTTGCTTATCTGCAGTTGTATTAAGCAGTCCTTCTTTAGTGCAAGCGACTCAGGCTGCAGATGATACTGTCGTGGTAACTGCAACGAGAACATCACAAACTGTTAATGAATCTGTGTCGACGGTAAAGGTAGTATCGCGCGACGATATTATCCGCCGTCAGGCAAAGTCAGTTCCTGAGCTGCTACAGGGTTTAACCGGGGTGCATTTCGTTAACAATGGTGGCCGGGGCAAAACCACCTCCTTGTTTATTCGTGGCACCAATTCGGATCATGTATTGGTACTGATCGACGGTGTGAAAGTCGGGTCCGCGAGCTCAGGTTCTACGCCGTTTCAGGATTTATCAATCGAGTCGATTGATCGTATTGAGCTAATAAGTGGCCCTCGTTCTAGCCTTTATGGTTCCGAAGCGATCGGTGGTGTGATTCAGATTTTTACCCGTAAAGGTGACGGTGAATTGCGGCCGAGCTTCAAGATCAGTGCCGGCAGTTACGATAGCTACGAAACTGCGGCTTCTGTTTCGGGAGGCAGCGAATACGCGCACTTCTCTGTGGGAGCAAGCGCAACACGTATCAATGGTTTTGACTCATGTCAGGCAGAAGCAGCGGGAGTAGGTGGCTGTTTTGTCGATCAAGCCGATAAAGACGGCTACGAAAGCCAGTCCGGTTTTTTAACTGCTGGTCTTAAGAGCGACAATGGTTCCGGCATCAGCCTAACGAGTTCTTTTGGCCAGAATGAGTCCGAGTTCGATGGTTCATTTCAGGATAATGGCGAGTCCAGACAATACTTTGTTGGTTTAGGCTCTAACCTGATCGTCAGTGATAGCTATTGGGTAAAAGTAAATGTCGGTCGCAGTGTAGACAAAACGGATAACTTTCTTGGTGATAGCTATTCTTCTAGCTTTAATACCGTGCGCGATACGGCGTCATTACAGAATGATTTAGTTATCTCGGATACGCTGATGTTGACCTTGGGTGGGGACTACCAGCGTGACGATGTCGACACGAAAGGTTCTGGTGCCTACCAAGCGGACGACCGTGAAAACTGGGGAGCCTTTACGCAGTTTTTGTTGTCCGAGGGGAGGCATGATCTAGAGTTAAGCGCGCGTTACGACGACAATGACCAGTTTGGTGCTCACCTCACTAAAGGCGTGGGTTATGGCTTTGCCTTGGCAGAGGGTTTACGCCTGGTGAGTTCCTTCGGTACGGCTTTTAAAGCACCAAGTTTCAACGAGCTGTATTATCCATTTTACGGCAAGGCCGACTTGAATCCAGAGGAGTCGCGTAGCTTCGAGGCCGGGCTAAAAGGCAGTACGCCAAGCGGGGATTGGTCCTTGATGTATTTTGCGAGCTACATCGACGAATTGATTGCTTATGACTCGACAACCTTTAGCGCAAACAACATTGATGACGCCAAGATAAAAGGTCTGGAGTTTGCCTTTGACCAATCGCTTAACGAACATTGGCAATTGGGGCTTGATCTAACCTTACAGAACCCGACCAACGAATCGCCCGGCGCGAATCAGGGAAACCAGCTCGCACGTCGCCCCAAAAAGAGCGGCTTGGTACAGATGAGCTATGCGGAGACAGACTGGTCGGCTGGTATCGATTTTAATTTCCGCGGTACCGCCTACGACAACCTTGCGAACACGCGAGAAATAAAAGCCTCACGAACGGTAGACCTGAGAGGACAAATCGAAGTCGCCGAAAACTGGTTGTTGCAGGCTGAAGTAGAAAACCTCTTTGGCAGTTATTCCGAAACCATCAGTTTTTATAACCAGCCAGAGCAGGCAGTTTATGTCACCCTGCGTTATGAGCCGTAGGCTTAAGGGCTGTAACTTCGGGGCTTGCTGATGACCACCTTGATGGTACAGGGCACCACCTCTGATGCAGGTAAAAGTACGCTGGTAGCGGGTTTGTGCCGCTGCCTCATGCGAAGAGGGGTATCGGTTGCGCCGTTCAAGCCACAGAATATGGCCTTGAACAGCGCAGTAACACCAGAGGGCGGCGAAATTGGCCGCGCTCAAGCGCTGCAAGCCCAAGCGTGTGGTTTGCAAGCGCATACCGATATGAATCCGGTGTTGTTAAAACCAACGACAGATACCGGCGCTCAAGTGATTATTCACGGCAAGGCGCTGCTAAATATGGATGCGCGACAGTTCCACAATTACAAGGCTGTCGCAATGTCTGCAGTACTTGAGTCGCATGGCCGTTTAGCTGAGGCTTACGAGCTTGTGGTGGTCGAAGGTGCAGGTTCGCCGGCGGAAATTAACCTGCGCGATAGGGATATCGCCAATATGGGCTTTGCCGAGGCGGTCGACTGCCCGGTTATTATTGTTGCGGATATTGATCGAGGCGGTGTATTTGCTCATCTGGTCGGCACCTTGGCTCTGTTGAGTCAATCGGAACAGGACCGAGTGATCGGATTTGTGATCAACCGTTTTCGCGGCGATATCAGCTTGCTGGATCCGGGTCTCAAATGGCTTGAAGAACGCACGGCGAAGCCAGTATTAGGCGTATTGCCGTTTTTACATGGCTTACATCTGGACGCTGAAGATGCCTTGCCTCTCGAAGAGAATCAGGGCGCTCCTGCCAGCCAAGCAGACCGGTTTCGGGTCTGTGTGCCTGCATTGCCGCGCATCAGTAATCATACCGATTTCGATCCGCTACGCATCCACCCACAAATCGACTTTAGATTTGTCGGGCCTCACGAAAGCATCCCCTCTGCCGATCTAATTATTCTTCCGGGTTCAAAATCGGTGCGGCAGGATTTGGCTTGGTTGCGAGCTCAGGGTTGGGATAAAGCTATCGAACGTCACCTGCGCTATGGGGGCAAGGTGCTTGGTATTTGCGGTGGTTTTCAAATGCTGGGGCAAAAAATCGTCGATGAAAATGGTCTCGAGGGCCAACCCGGTGCCTCGGACGGCTTGGGTTTTCTGGACTGCGAAACCCACCTCTTTAGCGAAAAAGTGCTTACACAGCGTAAAGGTCGATTGAGCATGACCGACGCAGCGGTGAGCGGCTATGAGATTCATGTAGGTCGCACGCAGGGGCCAGGCCTTGATCGCCCGCTTATTTATTCGGCCGAAGGCGATGACGGCGCAATCAGTTTGGACGAACAGGTAATCGGTACCTATTGGCATGGCCTGTTCGAGCAGGCCGAAGCCCTGAGTGCGATTTTGCATTGGGCGGGCTTGCGAACCGACATTGCCTCCGATTATGCCAGTATCAGAGAGGCGCAGTTAACACGCCTGGCCGACACCCTGGAGCAGCATATCGATATTGTTAAACTACAGAATGAAGTGCAGCGCTTCGCCAGTGAACGCAGTGCAGTGATGCGCTAGCTGGAAGATCGCGCTACCTAAGTGGGGGGCATATGCCAAGTGATTTAGTAAAAGCTTTGATTTTAGGCGGGGTCAAATCGGGCAAAAGCCGCTACGCTGAACGCTTGGCAATGGGCTTGTCGAGCCGTGTTTGTCTTATTGCGACGGCAAGAGCAGGGGACGAAGAAATGGCTGCTCGTATTGCTCGCCATCGTGCAGAACGACCAGCGAACTGGCAAACTCTGGAAGCACCGGTGAATCTGGCTGCAGCGATTAAGGAGTCGCAGGAGGCCGATGTGGTCATCGTCGATTGCCTAACGCTCTGGCTCACCAATTTGCTAACCGGAGGTGATGAGCGCCAACTGAGTGAAGAAATACTCGCGCTTGAGCAAGTGCTTGCTCAGGTCAAAAATAACATCATTCTGGTGAGCAACGAAACCAACATGGGCATCGTGCCGCTTGGAGAACTGTCGCGACAGTATTGTGACCAAGCGGGCTTATTGCATCAGCGTCTTGCCCAGATCTGTAACCGGGTTGAGTTGATTGTCGCAGGCTTGCCCCTCACGCTCAAATCAGGGGGAGAGGGCTCTTGAGTGCAGGCCTGATTGCGGTGACGGCCTACCTGCTTGATAGCCTTTTGGGCGAGCCAAAAACCAGGCACCCTTTGATACTTTATGGAAAGTACGTTTCGTGGCTTGAAGCGTATTTATGCAAGCCGGAAGTAAGCGCACAGCAGCTTGTTTTGAGAGGTGGTG
The DNA here is from genome assembly GCA_041624095.1 of Oleiphilaceae bacterium. GTDB lineage: Bacteria > Pseudomonadota > Gammaproteobacteria > Pseudomonadales > Oleiphilaceae > PZPK01. Next base: position 3,501 of record JBFJVR010000027.1, on the reverse strand, counting down.
TGGCCTATTTCTTCGCTGCTGTTTTGCCGACTCTGGTTTTCGGTAGCCTGTTTTACGCTTTATCCCAAAATTTGCAGGTGATACTGGGTATAGTGGTGGTGTATTTTTGCATTGCACCCACGAGTTTGAAACAGCACGCTTTGGCTGTATTTAGGCCTCTTCGCGAGAATGATCTAAACGCAGCTCGTGCGGCCTGTGCGATGATGGTGAGCCGCGATACTACGCAGCTTACGCCTGAGGAGCTGGCCAGCGCCACAGTGGAATCAGTGGTCGAAAATGCACATGATGGCGTAATTGCGCCGCTGTGCTGGTTTGTCGTTTTTGGCGTGCCCGGTGTGCTGCTGTTCCGCTTGAGTAATACGCTTGATGCGATGTGGGGTTATCGTTCAGCACGCTATTTATATTTTGGTCGGGTCAGTGCCAGAATGGATGACCTTTTGGGTTTTATCACCGCCCGCGTGACGGTATTGCTGTATGGCGCAGTGACATGCTCGGTTGCAGCCTGGCGCAGCGCACGGCAATTCGGCCCTAAGTGGTATAGCCCAAATGCCGGGCCAGTGATGGCAGCGGGCGCGGGCGCGCTGGGCTTAAAGCTTGGTGGGCCGGCGGTGTATGCCGGGGAACAAAAAGAACGTCCGGCTTTGGGGGATGGCCATGCGCCACGCGCCGACGATATAGAGCGTGCTTTGTCGTTAGTAGAGCGCAGTTATTGTTTGCTGTTGTTCTCGTTACTTTTGGCCGGCATAGGACTTAACTCATGGACTTAACGAGACGAAATCGAGTGCTTGGGTATGCATAACGAAAGCTTGGTCGAAGTGAAAGAGCTCAGTTGGCAGGTGGGCGACAAGCGTATTCTGGATAACATCAGCCTGCAATTACGCAAGCATCACTTTGTCGGTCTAATTGGCCCCAATGGTGCCGGCAAGTCGAGTTTGATGCGTTGTTTGTATCGTGTTAACCGGCCGACTAAAGGTACGGTCACGTTTGCCGGGCAGGATATCTGGCAATGCTCAGCGCGTGAACATGCACGTAGGGTCGCCGTGATTCTGCAAGAGCATAGTGATCAGCTGGGGCTGCAGGTTAAGGATGTCGTTGCGCAGGGCCTGACGCCCCATAAAAAACTGTTTGAATGGGACAACGCGAACGACCAGGCGCGCATGCAATTGCTGATGCAGCAGGTTGACTTAACAGAGCTTTGGAGTGCGCCGTTTCAGTTGTTGTCGGGTGGGGAAAAGCAGCGCGTCATGCTCGCACGAGCCATGTTGCAAAATCCCCAGCTACTTATTATGGATGAACCGACCAACCACCTCGATGTGCATTATCAGGTCGATGTTCTTCGTCAGGTAAAGCGGCTTGGTTTAACGGTATTGGCGTCGTTTCACGATTTGAATCTTGCAGCGGCCTACTGTGATTGGTTGCTGGTGATGGATCAGGGCAAGTTAATTGCCAGTGGCACACCTGAGCAGGTATTAAGCGAGCAGTTGATACGTGAGGTGTTTCGTACCAGCGCGGTTGTTGATACGCATCCTTTAAATGGACATCCGAGGATCACCTATGCCTACCACGAATAGCCATTCTCGCAGTGGTAGTTGGCTGCTTATGTTGCTGGCGCTGTTGTTGGTAGTAATGAGCATGTTGCTGGCAGTCGGCATTGGTGCCGCAGCAATCAGTTATGGCGACGTGGCGGCGCTTATGTGTCGTGCCTTTGGCGGCGAGTGTGAACTCTCTGCCTTGAACGAACGTATTATCGTCGAATTACGTATGCCGCGTGTCATCATGGCTTTTCTGGCGGGCGCGGGTCTGTCTCTGGCGGGCGCTGTATTGCAGACGGTCACCCGTAACCCTTTGGCAGACCCATATTTGTTCGGCATTTCCGCGGGTGCCGCTTTTGGGGCGGTGATCGTGATCGCCTCGGTTACAGCAGGTAGCGTGGCCTTCTCGCAATTTAGTTTGACCTTCGGTGCCTTTGTTGGCAGTACCTTATCGGTTTTGCTGGTGGTTTCGATGGCGGGCTCAGGTATCCAGATTGAACGTATGTTGCTCGCCGGTGTCGCGGTATCGTTTATGTTTAGTGCCGGTACCAGTCTGGTTTTGTATAGCTCGGACCCTCAGGCAGCGGCGTCCTTGCTGTTTTGGACGCTTGGCAGTTTTACGCGTGCAACCTGGGGAAACCTTGGTTTTCCGAGTTTGGTGGTCATTTCGAGTCTGCTGTTGTTTCTTGCTTATTCCCGTTCGCTTCGGGCGATGCTAGCTGGCGACGAAACCGCCCGCTCCTTGGGGGTCGAAGTCAATCGCCTGCGCATTGGTATGCTGCTTTTAAGCTCCCTCATGACAGCAACGCTGGTGGCGAATTGCGGCGGGATAGGCTTTGTGGGATTGATGGTGCCGCATATTGTCAGGCGCTTAATGCCACGGCAGACGGAATTTACCTTACTCGCAACGGCCCTGTTTGGTGGTATTTTTATGATTTGGGTCGATGTGCTGGCGCGTGAACTGATGGACAACAACGAGCTGCCTGTAGGCGTAATCACAGCTGCAATCGGCAGCGTGTTCTTCTTGCTGGTGCTACAGCGGCGTAGCTGGAGCGATGCAAGGTGAGCTTTGTTGAGCGTCCAAAGCATGGCGGGGAGGTGGCATCGTACGTGCAGCGCTACGGCATTCCTCGTAATGCATGGCTCGACCTTTCGACGGGAATTAACCCTAATTCCTACCCGGTTGCTGACTTACCTGTCGATGTTTGGCGGGATTTACCTAGTGAGCAGGATGGGCTGCTTGAAGTTGCGCAAGGCTATTACGCAAGTAGTTCACTCGCCTTGGTGCCTGGTAGCCAATGGATGATATCGCAACTGCCAATGTGTTTTGAAAGCTTGCTCGGGAATAAAACCAAGCGGGTCTTAGTGCCTGCAAACAGTTACCGCGAATATGCCTATTGCTTTTCCCAAGGCGGGTTTAATCTGGACTTTTACGATCAGATACCAAGTGATGAGCAATTAGACCAATGTGATATTTGCGTGGTGATTAACCCGAATAACCCGAGCGGGTATTTGCTCCCTCTAGATCAATTGCTGCAAATTAAGGCGTGGTTGAGCGCCCGGGACGCGTGCTTGCTGGTAGACGAGGCATTTATCGATGTAAACCCCGCAAACAGCATGAGCCGATTTTGTGGTATGCCGGGGCTCATCGTGCTGCGTTCTTTTGGCAAGTTTTTTGGCCTGGCAGGCCTAAGGATGGGGGCCGTGGTGGCGTGGCCGGGCTTTCTTGAGAGACTTTCTCTGGCGCTTGGTCCCTGGGCAATTAATCACCCTGCGCGGGAGATTGCCCGACGAGCCCTTGCGGATAAAACATGGCAAAACCAGACTCGTACTCTGCTTAATACCCAGTCGCAAAGGTTGGCAGATTTATTAAAGCAGAGCTTTGATATTGCGCCTCAAGGTTGCGGCTTGTTCCAGACACTTAAACTCGATGGTGCCATAGCAGTTCATGAAGGTTTGTGTCGGCAGG
>JBFJVR010000026.1:0-12454 GCA_041624095.1 Oleiphilaceae bacterium | reverse complement strand
GGTGGAATACCACGACCTCATCAATCCGGTTAACAAACTCCGGCCTGAAGTGTCCGGTCACCGATTCCATAACGGCTGACTTGATATTTTCGTAGTCTTTTTCACCCGAGCCCATTGACTGAATAATGTCTGAGCCCAGGTTCGAGGTCATAACGATGACCGTATTACGAAAATCGACCGTCCGACCCTGACCGTCAGTCAAGCGACCATCCTCAAGCACCTGTAGCAGGATATTGAACACGTCCGGGTGCGCCTTCTCAACTTCATCCAGCAACAACACGGAATATGGTTTTCTCCTGACTGCTTCCGTCAAGTAGCCGCCTTCTTCATAACCCACGTAACCCGGAGGTGCTCCGATTAAACGCGCCACCGAATGCTTCTCCATAAACTCGGACATATCAATGCGCACCATCGCCTCTTCGGTATCGAACAGGAAATGCGCCAAGGACTTACACAACTCGGTTTTACCCACGCCCGTTGGCCCTAAAAACAGGAACGAACCATTAGGGCGATTGGGGTCAGCCAAGCCTGCCCGCGAACGCCGTACCGCATCAGAGACTGCCTCGACCGCCTCGAATTGACCAATCACCCGCTCGTGCAAGGCATCCTCCATGCGCAACAATTTCTCTCGCTCACCTTCAAGCATTTTGGAAACAGGAATACCCGTCCACTTCGAAACCGTTTCGGCAATTTCCTCTTCAGTTACGCGATTACGCAGTAACGTCATACCCATCATCTCGGCCTGGCTTGCCATATCAAGCTGCTTCTCCAACTCCGGTATCGTACCGTACTGCAACTCCGACATCCGCGCGAGATCACTGGCCCGGCGCGCATTTTCCAGCTCAACCCGTGCCTGTTCCAGATTGCTCTTAACCTTCTGCGAACCGTGTAAGGCTGCTTTTTCCGCCATCCACACTTCTTCCAGGTCAGCAAATTCTTTAGAGACTTTATCAATGATTGAGTTAAGATCTTTCAAGCTTTTCTTCGAACCTTCATCCTTCTCTTTCTTCAAGGCTTCACGCTCTATTTTAAGCTGAATCAATCGACGCTCCAGCCGATCGAGTGATTCCGGTTTGGAATCCATTTCCATGCGAATCTGACTCGCCGCCTCATCGACCAAGTCTATTGCTTTATCGGGTAACTGGCGGTCACTGATATAACGGTGCGACAGCTTACCCGCAGCGATGATCGCTCCATTGGTAATCTCCACACCATGATGCACTTCATAACGCTCTTTTAAACCGCGCAAAATGGCAATGGTGTCTTCTACGCTTGGCTCATCCACCAGCACTTTTTGAAAACGGCGCTCTAGAGCCGCATCTTTCTCTATATATTCTCGATATTCATCCAGTGTTGTGGCCCCTACACAGTGCAGCTCGCCTCTGGACAGTGCTGGCTTGAGCATATTCCCCGCATCCATGGAACCTTCTGCCTTGCCAGCCCCTACCATGGTGTGTATTTCGTCGATAAACAGAATAACCTGACCTTCCTGCTTCGACAGCTCATTCAGCACTCCTTTTAATCGTTCTTCAAACTCACCTCTGAATTTTGCACCAGCTATCAAGGACCCCATGTCCAGTGACAAAACACGCTTGTCTTTCAAACCATCGGGAACTTCACCGTTAACGATACGCTGCGCCAGCCCTTCTACGATGGCAGTTTTGCCCACCCCTGGCTCACCGATTAACACCGGGTTATTTTTCCGCCTGCGCTGCAATACCTGAATCGTGCGCCGAATTTCATCATCACGCCCAATAACCGGGTCTAACTTTCCTTCGGCGGCTTTAGCCGTAAGATCCACGGTAAACTTCTCCAGCGCCTCGCGACTTTCTTCTGCCCCTTGATCTTTCACTGCGTCACCCCCTCGAACCTGCTCTATTGCTGACTCCAGCCCTTTTTTATCCACGCCATACTTAGCCAGCAATTTCCCCAGGCTACCTTTGTCGTCTACCGCAGCCAATAGCACTATTTCGCTGGAAATAAACTGATCGCCACGCTTCTGCGTTAGCTTGTCGGCCATATTCAGCAAGCGCCCCATATCATTAGACATGTGGATATCGCCTTCACTGCCCTCTACCGTTGGGAGTTGATCTACAGCCAAGCCTAAGTCAGCCCTAAAAGACTTGGTGTCGACATCCAATTGCCGCAACAAGGCCGACACACTGCCTTTTTGATCTACCAGCACCTGCATCAAATGTACTGGCTCAATAAACTGATGGTCTTTCCCAAGCGCCACCGACTGCGCATCTGAAAGCGCCATTTGAAGCCGGCTCGTCAATCGATCAATACGCATGTTGTATCCTCTTGCTCCTGCCTGTTCTAAACAACAGGCCAGTAATGTTGATTTACTGTTAAGATAGGTCCCACTTTGCCATTTTCAAGCGAGCTGACCCTAAATAAGATGCCAAACCTTTTCGCCAACCTTCTCCGCCTACCAACACTTCTACTATTAAGCACACTGTTAGCATGGGTATGGTATTTCAATGGCACCTCCCCTCAAGACCCGTTCTGGAAGAGCCTTCAGGATGCGGCGCACATGCCAACGTTCTTGCTCGGCAGCTATGTAAGCCTATTACTCATTGAGAAAAACAACGCACCAAGAAGCACAGCGATGATAATGGGCGTCGCTGCTATGTGCTTTGCCTTGGGCATTGTCATTGAGATCATTCAACCGGCATTTGGACGACAAACCAGTTTAATCGACATCGTCTATGATTTGTTTGGCGTAATCGCCGGAACACTTCTTTACCTGCTAGGTAAAAGAGTGCCAAGTGCGAGGTCTTGGCGCTTGGTTTCGATCATAGCAGTCATCACACTCACGCTATTGAGCTACGTCAAACCTGCGCTTAGCTATCAGCTGCTAGTCCTGCGGGATCAGCGCTTACCAATATTGTTCGATTTCGAATCACCTTTTGAAAGCGCGCTCTGGCAAGCGAATGCGGGAAGCTATTTTACTGTCGTCGACGCACCACCGGAGTGGCAGGGCAATTCAACAAAAGCGGGTAAACTGTCGCTGTTTTACGGTACTTACCCAGGTATCGCATTCTCAGGTGTCGCACCTGACTGGAGGGGATATGAGAGCCTAAGCTTGAGTATTTACTCACCGGGCAAACAAGCCGAGACGCTGACGGTCAGAATCCACGATACTCAACACAATGGCAAATATACGGACCGCTTTAACCGTGTATTAAGCGTAGAACCCGGGCTCAACCACTTCAGTTTTAACCTAGACGAGATCGAAAGCAGCCCCGCAGCGCGGGCTATGCAAATGCACACCATTGCCGGACTGAGCATTTTTGGCCAGGACCCGGCTCAACCTCACAGCGTTTATCTAGACAACATCCAACTCAAAAAGAAGACCCCTTAATCCTAGCCTAAACCGATCACACTAGCCTTCACCGCCCAACCAGATACATGAAGCCATTCGACCGGAACGTGCACCATCGCGCCGAAACGAGTAGAACCTGCTTTTATCGGAGTAGGTGCAAAAGTCACCACCATAACAGCGGCGTACGCCCTCTGCTTTAAGCATAAAGGTCGCAATGCGATATAAATCTGCGTACCATTTGGGCTCACTCCCAGCTTTAACGCAAAAAGCCTCGACCAGACCTTCATCTTTGCCAACAAAGGCATCATACACATCCTGTCCGACTTCAAAATGAGATGACCCAATAGCCGGCCCCAACCAGGCGATGACGTTTTCCGGGTTTTCAAATTGCGCCAGCGTATTGGCCAAAATACCCCCAGCAAGGCTCCGCCAACCACAATGCACCGCAGCAACCGTCGTGCCGGTAGTGTCGCACAACAAGACAGGCAAACAGTCCGCCGTCATTACCACGCATACCTGATGCGCTGAACGGGTAAACGAGGCATCAGCTGCGTCCGGTTCTGCAACATCGTCAGCGCGAAGCACGGTAGCTCCGTGAACCTGATTCAACCACTTAAATGATTGGGGCTTCAGACCCAGACTATCTGCCAGTTGTTGTCGGTTATACTGCACACTAGCCGCATCATCGCCCACATGCAGCGCCAGATTGAAGCCATCATAGGGCGCTTGACTAGCCTTGCCCGAGCAAGCCGCGCGTGTAGTAACGCAGGATTTGACTCTGCCGGGAGCGGGCCATTTCGGCACCAACCATGGCGTGGCGACCATCAGGACTCTCTTTCGAGCAAATCAATTAGTCCCAACATATCTTCTGGGAGAGGTACTTCCCAAGACATTTCCTCTCCATGCGAGGGGTGCACCAGCGTCAACTTCTTCGCGTGTAAGGCTTGGCGACCAAATTCGCGCAAACCTTGCTTCAGTTCATCAGAAACCCCGGCTGGCAACTTAAGTCGGCCTCCGTAGGTACTATCACCAATTAGCGGGTGATGAATATGCGCCATATGTACTCGAATCTGGTGGGTACGACCGGTTTCGAGCTTGACGCGCAAATGGGTATGCGCGGGATAGCGTTTAACAAGCCGGTAATGGGTAACAGCAGGCTTACCAAAAGGACTAACTGCCATTTTTTTCCGATTGCGACTGTGGCGGGCGATGGGCTCGTTTACTGTTCCTCCCCCCGTCATGCTGCCAACCGCTACCGCCTCATACTCCCGCCCCATCGAACGACTCTGCAACTGCTCGACGATATGGGCATGCGCGCTGAGGTTTCTCGCTACCACCATCAGTCCAGTAGTATCTTTGTCGAGGCGATGTACGATCCCCGCACGAGGAACGTTAATCAGCTCTGGGAATAGGTTAAGCAAGGCATTGACTAGCGTACCCTGCATATTCCCTGCGGCCGGATGCACCACCAAGCCCGCTGGCTTATTGATCACGAGAATATCGCCATCCTGGTACACCAGGTCGAGCGGAATATCTTCCGCCTCCCACTCACCTTGACTCTCAAGCTCTGCACTTACTTCAATCAGGTCGTTGACCTTGACCTTTTCTTTAGCTTTGAGCTGCGCGCCATTAACCGTCACGGCTCCTTGTTTGATCCAGGCCTGCAGGCGCGAGCGAGAGTAATCAGACATAAGCTCTGCAAGCACCTGATCCAAACGCATTTCGGAGAGTTCGATAGGAACGACAAAGTCGGCTTCAATAACTTGATTCATGTATGTCCCGGTAAGCAGCCCGGCAGATCAGGGTTCGACTTGCAGGCCTCGCAAGTGAAACAACACGTGGCCGCTTGGTGAACAATTCTCGCAGCGTGTCGCGTTTTTAATCTACCAACAATATAATGTGTGGAATAATCTTGGTAGATTATAACCGCAGCCACTGCAAGCGTCCTTAGCTAGAGACAAATTAATCTCTAGGTTTTGGCAATACTGCGGTAAATTGCATTCGGCCTCGGCATTTACAGCGCCTTCTGGTCACCTAAGAGATTTAAGCAGACATTTATGATACTGAACACTACGCGCGTCCTGGCACTAATGCTCACCGCCCTTTTACTGGGGGCATGTAGTTCAAACCCCAAGCCAGAAGCCAGCGAGCAAGAGCTTTATGAAGAAGCCCGAAAATCAATCAAAACTCGCAACTTCACCCAAGCCACAATCGCTCTCGAAGAGCTCGAAAGCCGCTTTCCGTTCGGAAAGTATGCTGAACAGGCGCAGCTCGATTTAATCTACGCGCGCTATAGCAGTCTCGACCTGGATGGAGCCATTCTAGCGGCAGACCGGTTTATCAGGCTGCACCCGCAGAGCCCCAGCGTTGACTACGCTTATTACATACGTGGCATAGCCAACTATAACCTGGATCTTGGCGTCGCAAGCCAGTACTTTCCGCTCGTGGATATCAGCTCTCGCGACCCAGGCCATATGCGCTCGGCCTTCAAGGATTTTTCAGAACTGGTCAATCGCTTTCCCGGAAGCCAATACGCTGCCGATGCGCGACAACGGATGATTCAAATTAGAAATCGACTCGCCAAATACGAGCTCAATGTCGCCAGATATTACGTGCGGCGAGAAGCTTACATGGCTGCGGCCAATCGCGCCTCGTATGTGGTAAAGAACTTTCCCAATACGCCCTCCGTCGAGGAGGCACTGCGCATGATGGTTGAGCTTTACCGCCTGCTCGACCTGCCGGACCAAGCCGGAGATGCGCTAGCGGTGCTCGCGGCGAACTACCCGCAAAGCAAGGCATTTGACCGAAACATGCGTTTCAAGTCAGAACTGATCAAAAAAGAAAGCCGTACACTTAAGAGTGTCTTGAGTTTCGGAGCCTTGGATTAAACACTCACCTCTCACTAAACTGGCGTAAGGAGAAAAGAACACGTGACTACGCGCAACGACATACTGGCAGCGATGCGGGTGCTTCCTGAAATTGACGCTGAATTTGAGATACGCCGACGCATTGACTTTATTAAGCATACGCTGCTTGCTTCGGGGCAGACTAATCTGGTTTTAGGAATCAGTGGCGGCATTGACTCCAGTACCTGTGGCCGCCTTGCCCAGCTGGCCGTGGAAGAGCTTAATGATGCTGCAAGCGACGAGCGCAGCTTTCGCTTTATTGCTGTGCGACTGCCCTATGGCAATCAAGCAGATGAAAGTGACGCACAGGATGCAGTCGACTTCATCGCCCCGTCCGAACGCATCACGGTTAATATCAAACCCGGCACAGATGCGATTCACCAAGAGGTGCTATGCGCCCTGGACAAGGCCTCGTTGGGCAACATAGAGGACGCCACGGTCGATTTTGCCAAAGGCAACACTAAAGCCCGGGTACGCATGGTGTCACAATATTATGTGGCTGGCCTACTCGGTGGACTGGTGCTAGGGACCGACCATTCTGCCGAAAACGTTACGGGTTTCTATACCAAATATGGCGACGGTGCCGTAGACCTGATCCCTCTATTCGGCCTAAACAAACGCCAGGTAAGGAAGGTCGCTGCAACGCTCGGGGCCCCCGAACACCTTATCAATAAGCCCCCAACGGCCGACTTGGAATGTAACGCGCCCGGCAAAGAAGATGAGCAGGCTTTGGGCTTAAGCTATGAACAAATTGATGATTTTCTGGAAGGGAAACCCGTAGAACCATGGATCGAAGACAAACTGATCAAAATTTACAACGCGACGCAGCATAAGCGCCAAGCCATCCCCTGTATTTACGATTAATTTGTCGCAGTGAAGGTGCAGAGAGCTTATAGCTCTTTGCCGCCCAACACTTTAAGGCCAAATAATACGCCCCAATACAGCCTGAACAGGCTGATATCCTTGCTGCACAGATACCAAGGTGTTTCGATAGGCCGATAACGAGACTTGTGATAGGCCAGGCCCTTAAACGAATACAGATTATTACCGTATTCATAGAAGAGCTTGCTGATTAACCTGACCGACTTACGCTCTCCAGGTTCTGCCTCAATATTCTGCAAGGGAGCAATTCCCAGCGAAAGCTCCTTTACTCCCTCAGCACGAAAAACCTTGATCGCTTCGAGGACGGTATAGTCCAGTGCGCCGTTAGCCGATCTATCGGGATTCGCCCGAAGGATATTCGCGCAATAGCCTTTCAACTCGCCATTATCAAAATAGGGGTCAAAAAACACATACGCCAAGAGCGTGTCACCGCGCATACAATAAAACTTTCTTACCCGCCATTCATTGTCATAGACAGGTGGACGCGTCGCGTATTGTAACTCTCTTGCACTCACGCCCTTACTTTTTAACCAACGATGGGAGATTGCCTTTACTTGCGCGGCATCCACTTGAGACCAATCAAGCTCCTTCACAACACATGCATTGCGCTCACCAAAGTGCGAGGCATGACGCAGATGCTTTTTCCGCTTACCGCGCAAACTGAAAGAGGCCAGACTAATACGGCTCTCCGTACCAATTTGATTCACTCGGTACCCTAGTTCTTTCAATGGCTGAGCAACTTCTCTGTCAACCGAAACATAAACCGTTGGCCACTTATGTAAGCGCTCAAACTCAGCTAAGAGAGAGGCCATATCTTCACGCTGACAAAAGGGATTGGTGAAGACCAGGTTCACCTTTCCTAGCGGGGTATCCTGTTGCGCATAGTAGACGCGGCCTCCCGCTGCACCTTCAAAGCACTCGACTCCCCGCTGGTAAATAAAATAGGCACTGGATTGCCGGCCATGCTGCAGAAAAGCATGATGCGCCTGTTCTTCTGTATCATTCACGGCAATACCTGCTGGCAAGGTTTGCTCAGAAAAAGAGCGGCAAAGTTCCATAATCTATCCCAATTAAAAGATATGCAAATATTTGCATATATAGCTCTACTATTTCAAGCTATTTATTTGCTTACGCAAAATAAGCCCGGCTTGGACCACACTTCCAGCAAAAGGTTTCACGCAGCCAAGGCGCTTAGAGGAAAGCAAAAAGGGAGAGGAGCAAAACGGGAAATGCACACCAGACGGGGTGCGCGAAAATAATTAAAAAGGCAGGCTGCAAATTGCAGCCTGCCTCGTCACACTAGCCAACAATAGCAAGTAACTCGATATCAAATACAAGCGCTTGATAAGGGCCGATATCGCCCCCTGCACCGTTTTCGCCGTAGGCAAGATGATAGGGAATATAAAGCTTCCATTTTGAACCGACCTTCATCTTCTGCAAGGCTTCAGTCCAGCCGGCAATCACACCACCCACCGGGAATTCTGTTGGCTCACCACGGTCGTAGGAGCTATCAAACTGCGTACCATTGATTAAGGTACCGCGATAATGCGTTTGTACCACACTACTGGCACTCGGTATTTCTCCGTCACCTTCGGTAATGACCTCATACTGCAAACCCGAGTCCAGAACGACAACTTCGTCGCGCTTGGCGTTTTCTTCAAGAAACGCCTCGCCTTCACCGGCAAATTGCTTAGCCTGTTCCGCTTGCTGCTGCTGGACTTGTGCCTGAATTACCTGAAATGCCGCGTTTATTTCTTCACCAGGAATCTGTGGCCCCTTACCCGCAAAGGCATCCTGAATACCGGCAATCGCTGCCTGTAAGGACACACCCTGAAAAACACCTGCGAGCTGCTGCCCCATTTGCAAGCCAATTCCATACGAGGCTTTCGCCTCGTCACTGTTTAATTCAATTTCTGACATAAGCAATCTCAATTTTTTAAAAGTTGAACGGCTGTTTATTGGGTCAAACTCAAAAAATTAAAGTACGCAGCTTACTTTTTATCGTTTTGGCCGTATTTAATCCTCACGCGACATGATTTTTGCCACAATACGCGGGACCCATTTTCGCGGTAATAGTTTCGGGCTCAAGGTGAGCAATTGATTCAACTGTCCATGAACCACAACAGACTCTCCGGCCATAGTGGCCTCGTAAGCCTGCTTCGCTACCCTTTCGGCAGGCATCAGGCCAAACCTGTCAAAGTTTTTTAGTTCCCGCGTTTTGGCATGCTGATGGAACTCAGACTCTGTTGGGCCAGGGCAAGAAGCCGTGACACTCACTCCTCTGCCTTGGCACTCAACGTTCAAGGCCTCCGAGAAGGACAACACATATGCTTTGGTGGCATGATAAACTGCTAAACCCGGCCCTGGCATAAAGCCTGCGACCGACGCTATGTTCAGAATGCGGCCCTCCCCTTGCGCAAGCATTGCATCCAAAAACAAGCGCGATAAAACCGTAAGCGCCGTCATATTCAACGACATCGTATTTTTTATTGAGTCCATAGATTGTGCCGAAAAAGCGATTGCTTCGCCTCTACCGGCATTATTAACCAGGGTATCCACCAAGAGACCAGACGCCACAATTCGCTGAAACAGCTCTTCAGGACCGCTATCTGCCAAAAGATCATGCGCAAAAACCTGCACGTCAACGCCATGTTCTGTGCGCAAACCCTCTGCAAGTTTAAGCAAGCGCGCTTCTCTGCGCGCTACCAGAATGAGCTTGTGCCGCTTCGTAGCAAAACACTCTGCCAACGCTAAGCCGATCCCGCTCGAAGCCCCTGTAATTAGGGTATATCCTGCAGTCATGTCTTTACCCTCTAAACATTAAGTCAGCGTAGTTTGCACTCAGGCTAACAAACATGACCGCAAATAGACTTGATCAATATCAACCCCTTAACAACAAAAAAGCCGCTAAAGCGGCTTTTTTGTTGTTAATTAACGCTTAGTTAATCATCTTAAGGTAAGTTGGTACAACCCGTCCGATGCCCTCTAAATCGAGATCACTTTTGAAGGTATCACTTTTGGGCCTGCGGTCAGGAAAAAAGCCCAGATATATATCCATTTTTGAGCTATTAACCAAAGTGTCGAGCCACTGCCCTTCGAGTACCGCAATATTATTCCCCTCGACTTTGCTAAAAGGAATCAAGTTGCCCTTATCAAAGCTCAGCCCGATTCCCGGAGTTGTGGAATCAATGTCCGATGAGCTACTTACCAATATTTTATCATCCATCACCGTTACCCATACCTGCGACATATAGCCCTCTTTGCCCATCTCCCAAGTCGGTGTAGTAATGACAATATCCTTATCCAGTGTCGCTTCGCCTTTACGGATTTTCCAGATCCCGTAATTTACCGGCAAATCCTTCTTGCTAACATTTAGGGGTTTTCCCATACCCTTAGGAGAGGGCTTGGATTCCGGCCGACTGACAACCGGGGCAGGCGACTCATCTTCTGCCACCGCAACTACTTGATGGGCAAGAGCGGGCTCCGCAACAGGCTCAGGCGCTGCCTTGGCGACTGGTTTTGTCGCGCTTACCTCCGGCTGGGATTTAGCAACCGGCTTTACGCTGGTTTTTGCAGGCCTTGCCGAGACTTTAGATTGTGGCACCGGCTTTGCCACGGGCTTTGGCGCTGGCTCCTCTAAAGGCGCGGCCAACTTAGCCATAAGCGCATCAGCTCGATCCTCTGACCGGCTAGATACTGACTCGGTTTTCGCTGCCTCAGCAAGAGGGGCGCCGTCGGTATCAGGCGTATCGCCCCCTTTGGGGTTGCTGGCACAGCCTATGAACGCAGCGCTCAGTAAACCGTATGCTAGCAACCGCTTTGTTGTTGCGCCCAGCCAGATAAACCGGCTTATAAACAATGTCTTGTCTGATTCTTTCACTATCACTTGCTTGTCCTCAATTCCAAAAAATTAGCCTCAAAAACCCCTGCAGGACCTTACCTGCAAGCTACTACTTATTTTGGGGACTTATATTCAGTGTAGCTCGAACAGCTGAAATACAAGCAATGTTTACATCATTTCACGTAAGCGCGAACCGAATCACTCCTTTTGCAAGACAGAACGTGGGCTAGGGCAGGAACTGTTCTCGCTCCGTAAGTGCTTAAAACGCAACGTTAAAGGTATAAAGTATTGCCTATACATGTTTTGCAAGAACGTTCATGCTCTAATACCTCGGTGTTTCACTCAAGCTTTAGCCTCATCAGCGTAGGGAGAAAAAATAATATGACACAAGCCAGCCCTTCTTTTGCAACCATTTATGAACGTGCCTGCCAACACAAAGGTGGCGAAGAAAAACTTGCTAAACTTCTCCCTTCACCCCTAAGCCAAACCGAGCTAATGAAGGTTAGTGAAGACCGTTTTCTCGCGTTGATGAGTAAATCCATCCTCCAAGCCGGGTTCAATTGGCAAGTCATTGAACGGAAATGGGGCGAAATAGAAGCCGCTTATTTCGCTTTTAACATTGATACGCTGCTAATGCTTTCAGATGAACAATGGGAAGCCTACACAGATGACCGCCGCGTGATTCGCAACTGGCAAAAAATCAAAGCTGTGAAAGAAAACGCCCTGTTCATCCACGACTGCCGCAGTCAGTACCAGGGCATCGCCTCGCTGATAGCAAAATGGCCCTGTGAAGATCAGCGCTCATTACTGGAACTCCTCAACAAATCAGGCTCTCGACTGGGCGGGCAAACCGCACAATGGTTCCTCAGACGCATAGGCAAAGATTGTTTTGTCCTTAGCGGGGATGTCGTAACTACCTTAAGAGGAACCGGACTGGAGTTAAAACCCAAACCCAGCTCAAAAAGGGAGTTACTGCTCATTCAGGACACCTTTAATGCCTGGCACCAGGAGACCGGACGGTGCATGACCCATTTGAGCAAAATAGCGGCCTTTGCCAGTGGCGAAAACACGACCCTTGCTAGCTCGTAAAGCAAGCGACCTCACTCACCTTCCTCTCAACTACAGCAAGCACTAACAGGGCCAAGACTCATCCCCCAAAGAAGTAGTCATTTCAGCACCCAGTGCCCGCTTTAGCGCTGCGTTTAAACCTGACACCAAGCACCTTCTGGCCTTCAAACCATGCGCTTAAAGTCGAACTTAAGTAGTCGACAGTGGTGCCAATGCATTCTAAACTGTCTAAAAAACAACCTGAGTAATGAGCCATGACGCAATTGAGTAAAATCAACTTTGCAGACGAGGAGCAAAAACCTGCCAAGCAGAAAGTCATGAATACATGGAAGGTGCTCATTGTAGACGACGAAAAAGACGTACACTCTTCTACCACCCTTGCACTTGGCCGTGAAGTGATATGCAGGCGTTCTCTAGAATTTCATCATG
>JBFJVR010000025.1:0-12897 GCA_041624095.1 Oleiphilaceae bacterium | reverse complement strand
GTTGAATATGACGGTTTATCTGAAGTCGAGCTTATGCAGTTGGTTAATGACCTGCAAAACGAGGCTGACAAACTAGAGGTTATCGGGCAAAGCGAAAACGACGACCTGACCTATTATGTGCAGTTCAAAATAAGACGAAAAATAAAGGAATTTGTACTGCTCAATATTCCTTGCGACGAGCTATTAATCACTCGCAATGCTCGGTCTGTTGAGTCTGCTCAGATAGTTGGCGACAAAGTAGTTAAGACCCGATCACAACTGATCTCAGAGGGGTTTGACTATGACACAGTATCCAAACTACCTACTTACAATAAGTGTTCAGAAGATGGCGGGGGCGTGCGCTCAGTTCGTGGAAAAGGGCTAGGCGAGGAC
Organism: Oleiphilaceae bacterium; assembly: GCA_041624095.1. Classification (GTDB taxonomy): domain Bacteria; phylum Pseudomonadota; class Gammaproteobacteria; order Pseudomonadales; family Oleiphilaceae; genus PZPK01. Next base: position 12,525 of record JBFJVR010000025.1, on the reverse strand, counting down.
TCAGACGAAAGTACTTTGAATCATTGGGCATCAGAAGAAGTCGAGCTGTGCGATTTATATGTGCAGGTTGATTTTGATGGTGATGGCATTGCGGAGCGGCGGCATATTCTGAAGTCGGGCAATGTTATTTTAGAAAACGAATACTTTCCCTTTGCGCCTTACTCCATTATGTCGGCTATCTCCATGCCGCACAGGGCTATCGGGAGAAGTCGCGCAGAGCTGGCGAAACAAACGCAGCGCGTTAAGTCAGTGCTGTTCAGGCAGATTCTGGATAACGTGTACCGGGTCAATAATGGCCGAACGGTGGTGAACGACGACAACACCAACATGGATGACTTGCTCACGGTGCGCCCGAATGGTGTAGTTAGAACGAAAGGCGACCCGCTAACGGCGGTGGCACAACTTCAGACACCGTACATTGGTGATAAAGCGTTGCAGGTGGTTCAGTATGTAGATTCTCTGCGCAGTGAGTCTACAGGTCATAACATGATGAATCAGGGGCTTGACTCTGACCAGTTATACAAAGAGACCGCAACTCGCTTTAAAGGGATTGAAGAGGCAGGGCAGGCTAAGATTGAGCTAGTTGCTCGCACTATGGCCGAGACTGGCTTTAAGCGCCTCGCCAAGGTTCTGGCTTGGATGGTGTCGCACTATCAAGACGAAGCCAAAGAAATTCTTGTTTTAGGCAAGCCATTAACGGTTGACCCTCGAAAATGGCGGTTCGATCACCCTGTTTCAGTCACGATTCATAAGGACGACGAGGCAGCACTGGGCAATCTATCTGGCCTGCTTAACATTCACCAACAATTAAAAATGACAGGCTCGCAGCTAACGGATGAATCTAAGCTGTTTAATACGTTGAGCAAGTCAGTTAAAGCAATGGGATTCAGTGACCCAACACAATTCTTTAATGATCCATCACAGCCGGAGCAGTTACTACAGGCGCAGGTTGAGCAGTTAAGCGAGATGGTTCAGCAGCTACAACAACAAGTCCAACAAAACCCATTGGCCGAAGCCGAACTAATCAAAGCTCAAGCGAAGATGGCTGAAGCACAAGGCAAATCCACCAACGACATGCAGAAATTCGTTATGGATCTGGCGCAGAAGGATGAGCACTTCAGAGCCAACCTTGCCAAAGAATTAACCAAGCTTGAATTGGACTCACAAAAGAACGTGCCAGGGGCGTTGATATGAACAAAGAACAAAAAGCTCATGAAGAAGTACAGCGAGGGGAGCTGGCGCGGCAGGTTATAGAGAGTCCTCTGTATCGAGAGGCTATGACCGCGATCAAAGGCGAGCTGGTGTACAAGTTCGAAAAAACCAAATTCAAAGACCAAGACACCAGAGATGAGATATGGCGGCAGCTTCAGACCGTGAACTGGTTCGATTCTTATTTTAAACAGGTATTAGAGACAGGCAGGCTGGGCAGACAAACGCTCGGCTTGCTCGATAAATTCAAACGCAAATAGAGGTGAACCATGTTAGACAACCTTACTGGATCTAACGACAACCTAGAAGCATTCGAAGCAGCTTTGTATGGATCGGAGCCAGAGGAATCTGAGCCAACCGAAGAAGTGGAAGCTGTTGAATTATCCGACGAAGCCGAAGAGGTAGAAGCGGAGACCGAGGAACCTGAAGCCGAAGAGGTGGAGGAAGAACCGGAAGAGTCAGAAGACGCAGAGGAAGACGAAGAAGAACAGGCAGCCTATGAGATCACTGTAAATGGTGAAACTCAAGAGGTGACGCTAGACGAGCTTCTATCGGGCTACCAAAGGCAAGCTGACTATACGCGCAAAACGCAAACCGTTGCTGAAGATCGTAAGAGCTTAGAAGCGAAGCAGGCAGAGGTTTTGTCATTGGCCGAAGGATTGGAGGCGAGCAAAACCAAGCTTTCCGAGTTAATCCAGCAGGCCGATAGCGCGGTTGATTGGGATGAACTGAGAGACACAGATCCCTCGGAATATCTCAAGCAGAAAGAGCTACAAGACCAGCGCAAGAATGCTTTGAAAGAAGCAGAAGCGCAGCAGCAGGCTATTAAGCAACAGAAAGTAACCGAAGAGATACAAAAGCTGTATGAAAAGCTTCCGACTTGGCAAGACCCCAAGCAGCGCGAGGCAGACATAGGCAAAGTTCAAGGTTATTTGTCTGAGATCGGGTATCAGGAGAACGAGTTCCAAGAGACCGACCACAGGCTGATGCTTGCTCTATTAGATGCGGCAAAGTATCGGGAGATGCAGAGCCAAGCAACGAAAGTTGTGAAAAAGGTCAAAAAAGCTCCTCAAGTCACTAAACCAGGTAAGAAAGCATCCAAGGCAGATATTGACGCGAGAGCGAGGAAGGAAAAGATCCAGCGCTTACGGTCGTCCGGGTCTGAAGAGGATGCGCTCGAAGTTTTTAAAATGTTCGTTTAACGAGGTAATACATCATGGCACAGCCAGCAGATACTTTTAGTTCATACGATGCAATTGGTAATCGCGAAGATTTAGCCGATGCAATCTACAATATTTCACCAACAGCAACGCCATTTTTGAATGGCATCAAGAAAAACACAGCAAAGTCTACTAAGCATGAATGGCAGACTGACTCTCTCGCGGCCGCATCCGGCACCAACTTTGTAATTGAGGGTGACGACGCAACCACTGACGCCAGCTCTGCGACTACGCGAGTGTATAACTACACAGCAATCTCGGACAAAGTGGCACGCACTACCGGCACGCAGGAAGCAGTGGACTCAGCAGGCCGTAAGTCGGAGATGGCTTACCAAGTAATGAAGCGCTCGAAAGAGCTTAAGCGTGACGTAGAGACCATTCTGCTGTCTAACAACGCTTATGTGGCAGGTAACGACACCACTGCACGTGAGTGTGCTGGTGTTGAGGCATGGCTTGCAACAAACACCAGTCGAGGCGGTTCTGGTGCAGATCCTACGGGCGACGGTTCGGACGCTGCCACAGATGGCACGCAACGAGCGTTCACGGAGGCGCAACTGCAAACCGTTATTGCTTCATGCTGGGACAATGGCGGCGAGCCTGACACCATCATGGTTGGCTCATTCAACAAGCAGGCGCTGTCAGGGTTTAGTGGTAACGCTACGCGCACCCACAACGCTAATGACAAAAAGCTGGTAACTGACATTCGTGTTTATGTTTCTGACTTTGGTGACTTGGTTGTTATCCCTAATCGATTCCAGCGCTCTCGCTCTGCGTTAGTGCTCGACATGGATATGTGGTGCTTCTCTACGCTACGTGACTTCCAAACTCACGACCTTGCGAAGACGGGCGACACAGAGCGCAAACAGTTACTTGTTGAATACACTCTCGAAGCTAAAAACGAGGCTTCAAGCGGTATTGTTGCGGATCTTACAACGTCTTAATCGGCATTAGTTTAACAAGGGGCTTCGGCCCCTTTTTTGTTGGAGAGTAGAACATGAGTACCTTTAATCTAAACAAGGTTACTTTGCCTTTCTATATTGCCGATGTGTCCACTGCGGGGCAGATATACGTCCCGATTCCAGAGGAGTTCGAAGGCGATGTGGTTGAAATACGAACGGCGCTCAATGGCGCGATTACCGTGGCTGACGCTACGCTAACACCTAAAATTGGTGGCACGGCTATGACCAATGGCGCGATTACCGTGGCTTTCACTGGCTCAGCGGCTGGCGATACAGATGTATCGAGACCCAGTGGCGCTAATACGGTCTCAGCGGGTGACGCTATCGAGATTGAAACCGACGGCGCATCAACAGGCGCGGTATCGGTGTTCGGGACAATTGTCATAAAACGTTAGAGGGGAGGGGCTTCGGCCCCTTTTTTGATTATGCCTAAAAAACAGCTTTTAGATTGGGATGGAGAAGTAGCGGAGTATTTCAGCTACGACGAAATGACCGACCGAGCAACTATTCAGACGGTTCAGGATGTTTCAGCCTGCCTTAAACGCAACGAAGACAAGCGTAGCTTGGCAGATACTACGTGGAAAGGCCCCTTGCATGAGGTGGCGGCAATTCCTCGCGTTGTTGTTGAGCAGTGGTATCAGGAGTTGGGTTCTAATCCGTTTTCAAAAGAAAACCGCCCTTGGTTAATGGCACGATTAAATAACCGAGATTGGGCCAAGTTACGGACTAAAGAAGGGCGTATTTAATGGCGTTGAATAACTACTCGAATTTAAAGACAGCTGTTGTTGAATGGTCAAAGCGTAGTGATGCTCTATCACTCATTGATGACTTCATAGACTTAGCAGAGTCTGAAATGTACGCCAACAGCGTTGAGCCGCTACTTATTCGAGAGATGGAAGCACGGGCCACTTCTTCGACCTCTACGAGCGACAGATATTTAGCACTTCCTACTGGCTTTCAGTCAATGCGGCGGCTTAAGCTGAATCTATCTGGTTACGATTGTGATATTAAAAGCGTCGCGCCAGATCAGTTGCGTATATATGGCGATTCGGGTCAGCCTCGGTTTTTTGCGGTGACATCACAAATTGAGTTTGACCGTGTACCTGACTCCGCTTACACAGTAGACATTCAATACTATAAATCATTGGATGGGTTAAGTTCATCGAACACAACTAACGATATTCTAACCAATTATCCACAAATCTATTTGCACGGTTGCCTATGGGCGCTCAGAACGTGGTCTCTAGAAGAAGAAAAGGCCGAGTACCACTATGGGAAGTTTATCGCAGCTATTCGAGGCGCAAATAAAAAATCCAACAAAGGCAGATATGGTTCAGCGCCATTTATGCGGATTGAGGGTGCAACACCTTGACCTTTACTGCCGTTCCCCTCGATATTGTTGGCCCGTCTTACGAGTCACGGTCTAAGCCGTTATCTGCTCAGGTTTCGCGCAACCTTTACCCAGAGGTAAACCCAACAGGGAAAGCCTTGCAATCATGGCCAGGGGCGAAGGCGTTTAGCACGGGTTCGGGCGCAAATCGTGGGCTTGCTGCTTGGCAGGGTGTGGTTTATGCGGTCAATGGCACCACACTCTATAGCGTCAGCAATACAGGGGCGCAAACCAGCATAGGGACAATTACAGGCAGCGGATATTGTTCGTTCGCTGGATCTTCTAGCTACTTATACATCGTTACAGAAGGTAGCGTATATCGCACTGACGGGAGCACGCTCTCAAGCGTTACAGACAGCGATTTAGAAACACCTAACACGGTGGCCTTCATTAACTCCCAGCTAGTGTACGACGGTGACGCAGGGCGCTTTTGTGTGTCTGATGCAGGCGACGGGGGCAGTATAAACGGCCTCAATTATGCGACTGCCGAGAGTGACGCGGATGACCTAACGTGTGTTTATACATTCAAGCAGCAATTGTTTCTGTTTGGTACGCATACGACTGAAACATGGTACAACTCAGGGGTAGGCAATCCACCATTTGACCGCATTGAAGGCGGTTTGATGCCTGTTGGTATTGCTGGGGCGTATGCGGTTACAAATACAGATCAAACGCTCTATTTCCTAGGGCATGACCGCTCAATCTATCGCTTGGAAGGCTATCAACCAATACAGGTCTCAACCATTGCGATTAATAACGCAATCGAGCGCTATTCGGTTGTCTCTGACTGCCGAGCCTTCTCGCTTAAATTGCAGGGCCAGAGCTTTGTTATCTTTACTTTTCCCACAGCAAATAAAACATGGGCGTACTCTGAGACCTTCGGGGCATGGTTTGAACTGTCTTATGGTGTTGATGGTGGTAAGCACCTTGTAAACGGGTATGTGTATGCTTACGGCAAGCATCTGATATCAGACTACCGAAACGGTAATGTTTACGAGTGGGACTTGTCCACTTTTACGGACAACTCCGACACGATCATACGCGAAAGAGTGTTACCGCCAATCACCAGCGCCCCATTTGGCGCAGCTGGCCAGCGTGTAATTGTTAGCCAGCTAGAGCTAATTCTCGAACGTGGTGTTGGTCTAGCAACGGGCCAAGGCTCCGCGCCAGTGCTGATGATCTCATACTCAGATGATGGCGGCAGGACATGGAGTGCAGAAAGCCAAGTTTCCCCCGGCGTGATGGGCGACTACGCGCTAAAGGTTAAATATGACCACTTCGCCACAGGTTACGAAATTCTTTATAAGGTGAGAGTGAGTGATCCTGTTCCAGTCGCTATTTACGCCTCAACTGTTCACATCGCACTAGGGGGTTACTAATGAGTAATCGCGTTAACCCGCCTATTGCGGCCCTCGCATCGCTTAACCTGCCTCGGCCTTTGTTGGATGTATTGAACCAGCTCTGGCTAAGGTCTGGCGGCGGTGAAGATACGGTATCTGTTACCGATTCAAATTCAACAACAATCGCGAGCCGCTTAACTGCTCAGATCAACAACACTTTGGATGAAGTGGACTCGCTACGTGCTGAGTTGAATGTTGTTAGATCACTGCTCAGACAGTCGGTAAGCGAGAACGAAAACACCATAAACGAGCTAGAAAGCCGAACCAAACGCTTAACTGCTGCGCTTAACGCAGCGCAAGACAGAATAGACGAATTGGAAGGAATGATTTAATGGCGATTACGTGGAAATCCTTTGCACTAAACGAACAGATTACCAGCTCTAGCCCAACCAGCAGGCAGACGATATACACAGCATCCAACGGCATTGGAGAAATCAACTCCGCTACTGTGTGGAACGCTTCGACCTCTGCCTCGGCTGATGTATCGGTTTATATCAAATCAGACACAACAACCACGGGCACGCTCACACCAATAGACACGGTAAGCGTCGGGCTTGGATCTTCGGCCTCGATTGCTAAAGCCGTTTCCCATCGCGTACCGGCGAATGGCACGGTACAAGTTAGCATGTCCACCACCACACAAGACTGCTACATAACAATATCAGGCGACGAACGGCAGCAATGATTGTAGAAGAAACCCGCAACCGAGAATTAGTTGAGCGGGTTTTAAAACATCCTGAAATTTATGAGCGCATCACTCAGGATGGCGCACCAAAGTGCGAAGATTATCAAATATACATGCCGAAAAAAGCGATATTTCTCTCAGGGAGCGAAGACGGGGAACTAGTCGGGGTGATGATATTCGACCCGCTGGGCCCAGTTTGCTTCGATTGTCACATTCACGTATTGCCAGAGAAAAGGACGCGGGCGCTAGTCTTTGCTAAGTCTTGTTTCGATTGGTTGTGGACACACACAGCAGCAATAAAAATTACGGCGCAAATCGCCACATACTTTCCTGATGTTCTCGGATTCGCGAACAAATGCGGCTTCGTGCCGGAAGGAATTAATTCTCGTTCGTTCGTGAAAGGCGGGCGAATTTATGACCAAATCTACTTGGGGTTATATAGATGAGTTGGGTAGCAGACAATGCAGGACAGGTTTTTGGCGGCGGTCTATGGGATGTCTTTGACGGAAAGTTGCTAGGCGGCGACGCGAAAGACGCAGCAAAAGACGCATCGAGAGCTCAGGCAGCTAGCGCAGACAAAGCAATTGCACTTCAGCGCGAATCTCGTGACCTAGCGCGAGCAGATTTACAGCCATTCGTAAATTTCGGGCAAGACCAAATCAACCCGCTTTTGCAGATGCTTACACCAGAGGGGCAGTCTGACTACGCTCGCACTAATCCGATGTTTCAGGCGGCGCTAGAAAGCGTTAACCGATCAACATTAGCCAACCAAGCAGCGCGGGGCAAGTTAGGTTCAGGCGATACCTTACAAGCGCTTACTGATAATTATATGGCAACGGCAATGCCTCATGTCCAAGCCCACCAAAACAGCTTGTTTAATGCGGTAAACTTGGGCCAATCTTCGGCGGCAGGTCAGGCAAATACAGCGCTTACAACCGGAAATTCTATTGCAGACCTGACTACACAAAAAGGCAATGTTGTTGCTTCTGGCATAGTCGGGGCGCAGGGCGCAAGACAGCAAGCAATTAATAACCTGCTTGGGCTAGGTGGCCAGCTTGGCTCAGCTGCAATAATGAGCGGTGGCGGCGGCGGTGCGGCTGGGGGTGGTATTATGAGCGCGTTTTCAGACTCTAGACTGAAAGAGAATATAGAAAAAATAGGGGCAGACGAGAGCGGCAATATTTATGAATTCAGTTACCGCAACATTCCTGGTCGGTTTGTAGGCAGGATTGCCCAAGAGCTAAGAGGGATACACCCGGATGCTGTAAGTGTGCATGAATCTGGCTATTTGCAGGTTTCAGAAGAGTTTAGAGCGAGGGCTATTTAATGCTAAATCCAAATCTGGCACTAATACCGTCACAAGGGGTTCGGGATCAAGGCCAAGTCATGCAGCATGCGGGCAATTCACTACTGAACGCCCTACAATACAGCCAACAAAAAGAATATCAAAACAGACTATTCCAAGCGCAGCAAGACCAGCAAGCATTCAATAATAATCGCGTGACTCAGCAAGACGATATCAACAATAAAACAGCTCAATTTAAGCTGGATCAACAAACAGGCTCAATGTTGTATCGAGAAGCAGTGGCACTCAAAGCGCTAGGCCCAGAAGACCGAGTGCATGCTCTGGATCAGCTAAAGCCAAAATTGTTAGCACTTGGTATGGATGAGGCAGCGATTAACGATGGCTTAGACGATAACGAGCTAAATATAGCAATCAATGCGTTGAGTAAGTTTGCGCCTACCGCCGATGAAGCGTCAACCAGGGCGTTTGAGTCTAGAGCTAAGGCGGCAGGGCTGGAGCCCGGTACAGATGAATACAAAAAAGCTGCAATGGTTGAGCTAGGTCTAGTGCCTCGCGCTGCCTCCTCGGCTCAAGAGCGTATAGCTAGCGATCCCAATCTTTCTAGCGCAGTGGCAGATTCCGAGGCGGCAATTGAAGGTGCTAAAGCCACAGCCAAGGAAGGAGGCAAGCTGAAAACGCAACTACAGCTAATGCCTAAGATAAAGGGTGCGATTAAGCAGGCAGAAACAGAAGCAAAAGATCGCGGCGAAACGCTAAGCGCGTATAACCGAGCGCAAGCAGCTTTACCGGGGCTAAAAGAAACAGTAAACAAGCTTAAGACGCTTGCCGATGTTGCAACATATACAATTGGCGGCAAAGCTATGGACCAATTAGCTAAGCAGCTGGGCTTTGGTGCCACCGAAGGCAGTACAGCGCGAGCTAAAATGGTTTCCATTGTTGATAACCAAGTGCTACCGCTTTTGAGAGACACATTCGGCGCACAGTTCACGGCGGCTGAAGGCGATAGGTTGCGCGACGCATTCCTGAACCCTGATTCATCCCCTGAAGAGAAGAAGGCGCAACTGGATTCATTCCTCGACCAGAAGATACGCACCCTTGAAGCCCAAGAAACCGAGCTAGGTATAAACGGTTTTGACCTCGAATACGATCCAGAAACAGGAAGCTTCAAATAATGACCATTGTCAAAGTTGGAGATAAGCGTATTAAGTTCCCTGACTCAATGAGCAAGGAAGAAATCAAAAGCGCATTAGGGCAAAAGTTCGGCACACAACAAACCAAACCCCTGCCAGATGTAACAGCACAGCAAGCGGGCACGGTAGAGGAGCAGATCCTATCTATTCCAGGAATGAAGCCCATCGCAGAGCTTGCGGCAAGAACTAATAAGAGTTTATTCCAAGTTCTAGACTTTTTCGGCCCAGATAATGTGAACGCCGTACTTGAATTAGCTGGTTCTGATAGCCGCGTGCCTACCTTTTCGGGAGAGCTGGCAAGCGATGGTGGTTACATGGATGAAGGCTTGGCGCGTGATGTGGTTCAGGCAACAGGCGAAGTTGTACCAATGGCTTTGGGTGTAGGTCAAGCGCTTCGCACGGTGGCAGGTAAAATGCCAGCTACGGCGGCAGCGAGTGAATCAGCAGCTAAAGGCACGCTTCGGCAAATGGGACAATCTACCATCAAGCAGGACGCAGCGGCGGGCGCTCTGGCAGCCACAGGCGGTGAGATTGGCGAAGAGGTTGGAGGCGCTAACGGGAAGCTGATTGGGTCGGCCTTGCTACCGATAGGCGCGGGGATTGCAGCAAGTAAGGCAGCACAGGTGAAGAGCGCAATACAGAGCAAGGGTGGCTCGGAGTTGGTTGAGCAGGGTAAAGATGCTGGCATACCCATTTTAACTACTGACGCGGTGCCCCCTAAAAGCTTCCCAGGAAAGATCGCGCAGCAGACAGCAGAAAAAATACCCCTAGCGGGCACAGCACCGGTGCGCGCAGCGCAACAACAAATGAGGGTGAAGGCTGTTGATGATGTTGCTCAGAAGTATGGTGAATATAGCTACGATGCAATAGTTAGCAGCTTGAAAACGCAAAAGAATAAGGTTAAGTCTGCTGCTGGTGCTGTATTGAACAGGGTGGGCAGTCAATTAGATGAAGTGGGACACGTGCCTACGCCAGCAACCAAAAAAGCTATTAACAACGCTCTAGCTGAGTTTGAAAAGCAAGGGGTTATTCAGTCCAGTAATGCAGGCGACGACCTGAAAACGCTTATAAAGGCATTGGAAACTCCTCAAACATTTACAACTCTCAAGGAGAACGGGACGGCGTTTAGGGAGATCGTTAAATCTACAGATAAAGCAGATCGCAGTCAGTTAACATCTAGGGCCAAGTCTTTGCTGGAGAGAGTTCAAGGCGGTATTAGGGAAGATATGGCGGCTTTTGCTCGTCAAAATTTGGATGAAAGAGAGTTTACGCGATGGCAAAAGGCAAACGGCGTTTATGCTAGGGAGGCTCAGGAGCTTACAAAAACAAAACTTAAGAATGTGCTAGACAAGGGTGATGTCACCCCAGAAAGCGTAGAAAGGATGCTGTTCAGCCAGAAGCCATCAGAGCAGCGCGCTTTATATCAATCCTTAACTAAAGAGGGGCGGGATAATGCGCGAGCAGCTATTATTTCAAAGGTAGTGAATAATGTAAGCAAGAGAGCTTCAGGGCTTACGCCAAACTCATTTGTTAATGAGCTTAAGAAGTACGACAGCCATATTCAAACCTTCTTCAAAGGCGACGAGCGGCGCAGGTTAGAAGGGCTGAGAAGGGTCTTAGAAGCCACCACAAGGGCGCAGGACGCAGCGGCTACCACGCCAACAGGACAGCAGCTTATTGGCGGCTTATCCGTTACAGGCCTATACCTCGACCCAGTAGCAACAGTAGGAACGGCAGGCACAGTAGGAGCACTAGCCAGGATTTACGAGACTGCTCCTGTTCGAACAGCTCTACTGCGGCTCGGTTCCGCTCCAAAGAATTCGGATAAGTATCTTGCAGCTCTTGCAGACGCGCAGATAGCTTTTCATTCTGCCGCGAAGTTAGCCAGCGATTCAGCGGAGGCCAAAGAATCGCCCCAATAGCAAAGACAATGATTAGCTCCAAATCAATCATATCAACTGCCCTTATCCATTCTATCAACCTTTTCGATCAATCTAGCGACATCTGCTTGCAACTGATCAAACAAGGCTGGTGGTTTAAACGATTCTTCAAGGCGAGCAACAATCTCAGCATTCATTGATCTGCCGCTTTCGTCTGCTGCTGCCTTGATTTGGCTGCGTAAATGTTCAGGCATCCTTAGCCCAAATGGATTTATATCTCTGCTCATAGCTTCACAGTGTAACCAGAATAGCGCTTGACAAGATAGATACACGGTGTTACTAATACCACCGTGAAGTCACAAAGCGGCAAGAGGGCGCATAATGAAGCAGAAATTGAGAGAGCCACGAGTAAAACTAACCCAGCGATTTAATTTCAATACATTTAAACAGCTGGAAAGAGCGGCTGAGCGGGCAAAGCGAAGCTTATCGGCTGAAATAGAGTTGCGTATTGAACGGTCATTCAGGGAAGAGGAGTCTTCTGAGGGAGTGGCGGCATGAGCGAAATTGCTTCTATCATTAACGGCGAAGCGCTCACCATCAGCCTAGCAATTGCAGGCGGTGTAAATCGTCCACATGAAAATATTATCTCGCTTATTCGTAAAAACCTCGAAGACTTCGAGGGCTTTGGAGGGGTAGCGTTTGAAACACGCCCTATTAAAACAGCTTGGGACTGCCAGACAGAGCTAGTCCGACACTAGACAAACCAAATACCAACTTAGACCGCCCATCGAGGCGGTTTTTTTATGCCTGGAGAAAATATGGCTTACGTAAAAGGTCAACCGTTCGTCCCGCAGTTTACAGACCCAGCCACAGGGCTACTCATGGCATCGGGAACCGTCGAATTCTATCTAACGGGAACGAGTACGCCAACGGCGTATTATACGGACTCAGCAGGAACCAGCGGCGGCACAAGCCTAACCCTAGATTCAGGCGGCAAGCCCTCCACTGACATCTATTTCGACACCAGTATTACATACAAGATTGTAGTTAAAGATGCAGCCGGAAGCACAATAGACACTATAGACCCGTTTAGTGTTGGTATCGATTACGCGCAAATACCTAACAATACAGCCACCATAGCCACCGTCGCAGCCATACAGGCCGCAGATCTAACAGGCGTTAGCGCAGTACAAACCCTCGGCTACACCACGGCCGGAGACGGCGGCGGCGCTTTGTATCGAGCAGATACGGGCGACACCTCCACGGCAGATGATGGCTTTTTGTGC
>JBFJVR010000024.1:0-12942 GCA_041624095.1 Oleiphilaceae bacterium | reverse complement strand
GCCTGTCAGCAAGTCGTGCTCGAAGGCGACGCTGTCGATCTCGGCAAACTGCCCATTCAAACCTGCTGGCCGGAAGACGCCGGACCGCTGATTACCTGGCCTTTGGTGATCACCAAGGGGCCTGAAAAGCAGCGACAGAACCTGGGGATCTATCGTCAACAGCTGATTGGCAAGAATCGTTTGATCATGCGTTGGCTTTCTCATCGCGGTGGCGCGCTGGATTTTCGCGAATGGCAGCAGGCCCATCCGGGAGAGCCCTTTCCCGTTGCTGTTGCGCTAGGTGCTGACCCGGCAACCATTCTGGGTGCGGTGACGCCGGTGCCGGATAGTTTGTCAGAATATGCTTTTGCCGGCTTACTGCGCGGTGCTAAAACCGAAACCTGTAAAGCCCTTCTAAGTGACTTGTCGGTGCCGGCCAGTGCCGAATACGTTCTGGAAGGCTTTATCTACCCCGATGACATGGCGCCCGAAGGCCCGTTTGGTGACCATACAGGTTATTACAACGAAGTAGACCAGTTCCCGGTGTTTACCGTGGAACGCATTAGCCATCGTAAAAGTCCTATATATCACAGCACTTACACCGGGCGGCCGCCAGATGAACCTGCCATTTTAGGAGTGGCGCTGAACGAAGTTTTCATCCCGATTTTGCAAAAACAGTTCCCTGAAATTGTCGATTTTTATCTTCCGCCAGAGGGCTGTTCCTATCGTTTGGCAGTTGTAACAATGAAAAAGCAATATCCGGGGCACGCCAAGCGAGTGATGATGGGCGTATGGTCATTTTTGCGACAGTTCATGTATACCAAGTTTGTTATTGTGACTGACGATGACGTCAATGCGCGTGACTGGAATGACGTGATCTGGGCAATGACAACCAGAATGGACCCTGCACGAGACACCACCATGGTCGAAAATACGCCAATAGACTATCTGGATTTTGCATCTCCTATATCGGGCTTGGGTTCGAAAATGGGGCTGGACGCTACCAATAAATGGCCAGGTGAGACCGACCGGGAGTGGGGGCGCACTATAGAAATGGACGCAGCTGTCAAAGCAAGGGTAGATAGCATGTGGCCTGATTTGGGCATTATGGAGACCAAACCAAAGGTATGAAGGTCACCTTGTTGCCCAAGGGTATTCACTTTGAATGCAATGAGAGCGAGAGTGTAGCTGATGCTGCTGCGCGCGCAGGCGTTTTGTTACCTGTGAGTTGCCGCAATGGCGTGTGTCACATATGTGATGGTGTTTTGGTAAAAGGTTCAGTAAAAACCGGGCCGCAACAGGATATACTGGAATGCAGTGATGCGGAGCACGCTTTCCCCCTGTTGCTGTGTAAAACTCGGCCAATAACGGCCTGTGAAATAGAAGTGGACAATGTTTATGGGCCAGGTGAGTTACCTGTGAAAAAAGTTATTTGCCAAGTGCTGGATATTTCCTCCATTCAAGCGCACGTGTATGTGGTTAGACTGAAGCTTCCCGCAGGGAAGCCACCAGAGTTTTTTGCCGGCCAGTATTTGTCCCTCGACATCCCCGACAAAGAAGCGCCGCATTATTTTTCGATTGCGAGTCGGCCAGGCTTGGATACGCTTGAGCTACATATTCAGGCGGACCCTCATCTTGATTCCGCGGTTTCGATGGTGCGCTACCTGCAAGACAACCTTAGCGTGTCGGTTTCGTTACCCTATGGTCGGGCTTGTTTACCCAGATTACCCGAGAAGTCTTTGCTAATGATGGCTGCCGGAACCGGGTTCGCACAGATGAAGAGTATCGTCGAATTTTTGATCGAGCAGGGTTTTCGTCACGACATTGACCTGTATTGGACAGTGCGCCAGGAGCAGGATATGTATATGAAAGACTTGGCTGAACAATGGGCGAAACAGCACGCGAATATCCGGTTTAGATCAGTGGTGGCAGACACCGATGACAAGCTTGGCCTGGAACACCACGACCAACTCTCTGAGGCGGTTCTGAACGGTAATTATGACCTTGTAAATCGAATGGTGTTTGTGAGTGGTTCGCCGCGTCTGGTTTTCGCAGCGCAAGATGCCCTGACACAAGCAGGCTTGCCAAACGACCAGTTTTTCTCTGATGTTTTAGAGTACGTGTCGAGGTCTTGAGCGGATTTGGCTCTGGTGTAGAGCCAAGCCCTATGGGCTATTTTGGTAGTGGCAAGTCGGGTAGACGAAGGCTTGCGATCAAACCATCGAAATAATTGCGATTCTGATCGGGCTTATCGCTCATTCTGCTGCTTAGTCTTACCAGTTCGCCAAAACTTTCTTGGCTAGGTTGCAACTTGTTGCTGGCTTCAAAGTATTCCAGAGCTTTTCCCCATAGCTCATTGCGCAACGCCAGCCGGCCTAAAGTGAGCATTAAACCCGCACTATTGGGTCGTTCCTTAAGCCACTTTTCCGCGGTAAGCAATTGTTCCGATAAGTTCTCACCCTCTATGAGGCCATAGCGGAGCACCAACTTTTCGCTCCACTCTTTGTTTAGCATCTTTCGCACTAGGGTTTCGCTTTCGCGGTTGTGGCCAAGTGCTTGCAACTGCTGTGCATAGTTATCCAGAAATACTTCCTTAAAGCGGACTGCGTTAGGCAGTTGTTTCCACATTTGTGCGAGTTCGTTTGCCGCTTCTTTGCGCTTACCGTTGCGTTGCAGCTCCTCGCTCTTTAGTTGGAAGAGATGGGTCCATGCTCGGTCTTCGATGTCGCGCAGCACGGCAGGATCTTCATTTGGCAGTTTTCTAAGTTGTGGCAACAGGTGGATTATCTGCTGCCAATCCTCCAGTTTGAGATAGACGGAGCGCAACAATTTAGTGACTAAAGGGTGTGCCGGGTGCTGCTTCTTAAGTCGTAACAAGGTGGCCAGACAAGCCTCAAGCTGGTTTTTGTCGAGCTGAATTTGAGCCTGAGCAATGCCGACTGCGAAGTCTGAGTCAGATGATTTCTCGTAGGCTTTTTTCAATAGCGCTTCAGCATCTTTGAGGTTTCCTTGTGCGCTTGATGCATGGGCTGCCGCCAGATAGTTGACCAAGGGGGTATCCGATCTGCCAGCGGAGCGGCTCAGCAGCCTGCTGGCTTCTGCCCAGTTGCCTTCTAGATAAGCGATGAGTCCCTGCTGAGTGCGTTTATTAGCACGTTTATGAGATGACTGGCCGAGCCAAGACGAAAATATCGAGCCGCTTCGAACTAGCTTGGCGAGCAAAGACAAGCTCAGCGCTGTGATGGTGAGTATCAGTATATTTGCAAAGAGTAACATCCACAGGTTGGTTTCTATTAGCCAGTGCCCTATTGATATTCTGACGTAACCAGGGTCGAGACTGAGTGCTGCGGTAAAGAGAGCGGCAAGCGCCAGGCCGATAATAATCAGTAGAAAAAGCCGCTTCATGGGGCGAGCTCCTCAGCCTTCTGGTCGTGAGAAGTGTGCTTGTCTAACTGGTGATGGCGATACATGCTTTCGACTTTGTTTTTCAGCAATCGCAGTGAGTTTGAGATGTCGGGCAGGTTTTGCGCAATTCGAACCTTTGCCAGCGAGTTTAGCTCCTGTTTGATGGCTTCAACGGCGGCGTCGTCGGCAGAAAAATACTGATCCAACCAACGGCGAGCCTTATCAATATTCTTACGGAAAGCGCCTTCGTCCTTGTTCAATAAAGCGAGACTGGCCTGTTCCAGCATCAGCCGGAGGTTCTGTTGCAGATAGTAGCTCTGTTCAGGCGCTAGGAGGGGAGCAACCGGTTGGTCAAGCCTGCGTATGACTACCGCTTTACGTAGGTCGGTCCAGACTTCTTTCCACAAACTCCCCTCGGCGTGTTTATTTTCCTCAGGCTCATAGAGTGAGGTTTTGTTACTCAGGTAGCTATGCTGTTCCAGTTTATCCAGAGCAGACATTAGTGCATCGAGTTTTGCATACAGGCCTGCCGTATCGCTTCCTTCGATGCTTTGCAGGGCAAATATTTCTTCAGCCAAAGCAATACGCACTGGTAGTAAACCGGGGTCGTCTATTTCTGACAGCACCTTGTCGGCAGAGATCAGTATCGCCTCGGCCCCACCTGCGTCTTTTTCTATATTCAAGCGTTGATTCGCCAAACGCAATAGATACTCTGCTTCGGCCAACAGCCAATCGGTGCGGCTGCTGCCGCCCATTTCATTTAAGCGCAGACTGTTGAATTGGGATTGTTTATCGAGAGTGCTTAAGCGCTGCAACAAGGCATTTTTTTCTTCTTCTAGCAGCAGAATACGCTTCGCTAAGCCTTGTTCTATCTGGACGATTTTGTTTTCCTGCGACAGCCGGTTATCGAGTATGTGTTTAATGTCGTTGTTCTGTTGCTGGAGTAATTGCCATGCAAAGAAGCCTCCAATCAAAAGTATGAGCAGAATAAGCAGCGCAAGCAGCCATATTGGCCATGCAGCTCGTTTGGTAGAAACAGCTTGAGAAGGTGCCGGCAATGCAGTTTTGGATTCAGTCACAGTGATTCCCGTTATTTTGCGTAGACAGAAGCGGGTGCTGATCTGCTTACTTAGTTAATCCATTCTGGCTTTCGCGATACAGCGAATAATAGCTATCGGTAGTAAGTTCTCGGGTACAAAAGCTGACGTGATTTTGTAGTCTTTAGCTATATCAACTACCCGTTGACTAGACAGAATAAACTTTCTGTCGCTGATATCAAAGTTGATTTGTCGCGCATACGCTACGAGATTGTTCAGTGTTTCTCCGCTTAGCGCAATAACATAGTCGGCAGTAAAGTCTTGCAGCGCCTGCTGTAATTCGGCATCGCTATAACTGGGAGCCTTGCGCTCGTACAGCGCCAAAGTATCAACCTTCGCGCTGCGGTTTTTAAGGCTTTGGGAAAGCGTTTCGCGTCCTTTTTGGCCCTTAAGGATCAAGACCTTGTTACCTTTGACCTTTTGTAAGCCGGGTAGGGCCAACAATTCTTCGCTGCACAGATCCGAGCTGGGTGAGTGCAAGTCGAGCCCGTGTCCGCTAAGTACCTGCGCCGTTTTTTGACCGATGGCATACCATTTTTGTTTTACCGGCATCTGTGGCCAGTAATCATCGATGTGTGCCAGCGCATATTCTGCGGCATACTGACTGGTTACGATGACGGCTTGATACTGGTCCAGGTTCATGAGTTGTGTTTTCGCCTCTGCATCAAGGGGGCAGGGCTTAATCTCAAGGCAGGGTAAACAACGTGCCTGCGCGCCCACCGATGACAAGACCTTAGCTAACTCATTTGCAGAGGCTTGCGGTCTGCAAATGAGGATGTTTAACCCTTCAAGCACCTGGCCGATCATGCGCAAGCCCTCATGGTTCGTGCAGCTCGTCCAAAATGCTCTGTGCCCCCTGTTCGAGCAGGCGCTCGGCAACCTGGAGCCCCAGTGACTCTGCTTCCGACACATGGGCACTAGCGGAAGCTCTCAACATGGTCGTACCATCAATTGTTGCGACGAGACCGCTTAGGCTGAGTTGATCGTTTTTGAGCGTGGCGTAGCCCGCGATGGGAACCTGACAGCCTCCATGTAGACGATGATTCATTGCGCGTTCAGCCAACACACAGGCCTGGCTGTTGGCGTGAACCAAGGGAGCGAGCAGTGCCTTGATGTCGCTGTCTTCACTGCGGCACTCAATACCAAGGGCGCCCTGACCAACTGCGGGTAGAGACTGTTCTGCGGCAATCGCATGTCTTACCCGAGCATCAAAGCCCAAACGGCGTAAACCTGATTCTGCTAATACGATGGCGTCGAACTCGCCGTTATCCAGCTTAGCCAAGCGCGTATTTACATTGCCTCTTAAAGGAAGGATGGTAACGTCCGGTCGAAGCGCTGCAATCTGGCTTTGTCTACGCAGGCTCGAGGTGCCGACGCGCGCGCCTTCAGGCAGGTCGTCAAAATGCGCATACTGGTTGCTTACAAACGCGTCGAATGGCGATTCTCGTTCGCAGATGGCGGCCAGCTCAAGGCCGGGAGGGAACTCCATCGGCACATCCTTCATCGAATGCACCGCAATATCCGTTTTCCGCTCCATCATTGAGGCTTCTAGTTCTTTAACGAATAGACCCTTGCCGCCAATTTTGGCTAAGGGAACATCCAGAATTTTATCGCCTTTGGTGGTCATACCCACGATGTCTACGCTAAGGCCGGGGTAGAGTGCTTCGAGTCGGGACTTGATGTGCTCACTTTGCCAAAGGGCTAAAGCGCTTTCGCGGGATGCAATTCGGAGGTGTTTGATAGTGGATGGGGGCATGCTAAACAACGACTGTGATGAATGTGCCTCCATTATAGCCACAAGTGTTGCAAGTTTTAATCTGTCTTTGGATGGAAGTGTCAGGTGTATGAGTTAAGTAAGGAGAGAAAAGGAAGTAAAAGGGTGAGTTAGTGTAAAGCTGGCGCCCTAAACCTCAGAAGTTCAGTGATAACTTGAACTCGACTTCGTCACGATCGACATCAACGCGGTATTTCATCCGCTCCGAGATATCTTTAAAACTGCGTACTACGCTGTCGGTACGGCCTTTACCAAAGGCGAGTATGTTTTCAGCATCGAATTTAAACATGCGCTTGCTGATCTTTTTGAGGATTTTGTGATAGGGGATTTTTTCGTTTACTTGTTTTTCTACCAAAATCGTATCGTCACCGTTACCTGGGCCTATAAACTCGTCGTGCTCCGCATTCGCTGCGCCAGACAAGGCGAGTAACAGCGCTAGGATACTCGTATTTAACAACCATTTGGTACGGCAATACTGCATGGGTAATCTCCAAAGGTGGATATTTTTTGAACATCTTTACTATAAAATATCGAGGCCCTTGTTTCTGTTACTTTTGGTGTCAGGGCGTAAAATATCAGGCTTGAGTTCACACTTTTTTGAGAAAGCATCAGAAATTGAGCGGTGGCTCACATTTTATGATCTGGGTGTTGTGAAGAGGCTAAAGCTGGGTGAGTTGTTTGCGAATGTCTGCCGTGTGTCGGCGGCTGACGGCGATATCTTCATTATTGCTCAACCTGACGGTGAAATGACCATCGTGTTGTTTGTTTAGCGCCTTAATGTGCGCTTTATTCACCAAGGTATTTCGGTGGACGCGCAGAAACGTTGAGGCATATCGTGCCTCTAGCTCCTTAAGTGTTTGGTCACTCAGGGTCTGGCCATCACGATGGACGATAGTGAGGTATTTGTGATCCGCACGGAAATAATAGATTTGGCTCAGAGGAATCAGTTCGTGGCCTTGCCATGTATGGGCGACAAAATTTTCTGTGCTTTGCGTGTCCTGGTTCATTTGTAATTGGCGAAGCTGGGCTTGCGATAGCTGTCGGGCTTTGTTTAATGCGAGGTTTAGTTCTTCGCTACGTGCCGGTTTGAGCAGGTAACCAATCGCCTGATACTGAAACGCCTTAATGGCATATTCATCGTATGCAGTGCAAAAAATGATCGCAGGGGGGGGCGAAAGTGACGTGAGTTGCTCGGCCACGGCCAGTCCGTCCATACCCGGCATTCTAATATCCAGTAATACGATGTCGGGTTGTTGTTTGCGTATACCGACTATTGCGCTTTCACCATCATTGGCTTCGCCGCAGATATGGTAGTCAGGCAGGGCCGATATCATGCGTTTCAGGCGCTCTCTGGCCAGGCTTTCATCATCAACAATAAATACCGAAATCATACTTGTCGTTTCACCGGAAATCTCAGGGTAACGGTAAATGTAGCATCGAGCTGACTGGTTTTCAGTACCGCTTCGCCACCAAAAAGTGCCGTAAAGCGATGCTTGATATTGTCCAGCGCAATCCGGTTACCCTCATGGTGGCTGCGTTTCGGGTCGAAGGGGTTGCTGATTAGCACGTATACGGTGTGGTTTTTCAGGTAACTCTCGATGCGCACGGTGCCACCTTCTTTAAGCGGTTGTATGCCATGATAGATGGCGTTTTCGAACAGTGGTTGCAAGCTAAGAGGGGGGATTAAACATGCTTCGACCTCAGGTAATACCTCCCACTCCAGCGTAAGCCTGTCGCCTAATCGCAGGCTTTCTATATTCAGATAGCGCCGACAAAGCGCGATTTCTTCTTTCATGCTGATCAGCATCGTATCGTTATTCAAGGTCGCCCTGAAAAGTGAAGAAAGGTCTAGCACGGCGTCTTCCGCGCGTTGCGGGTCCAGTGCAATGAGGCTCGCGATAGAGTTCATGCTGTTAAACAGAAAGTGTGGTCTGATGCGTGCTTGAAGTGCTTCTAAACGAGAGTTTAACTCGGCTTGCTTTTGTTCCTGCCACTGGTATTGCAGATAAAAATAGCGCAGTAAAAGCGCACCTAAAATTGTACTGATCAGTATGCTGCGGAGCATAAACGTCGAGGCGTCCCCGATTATGCTTTCGTTTAGCCAAAGGCCGCATATGCTGCTATATGCGGCGGTGATCAGCAGAATAATCGACATGCAGTAAAAGGCCATGATCCGAGCGGGCTTCGGTTTTAGCCATTTCATGCTTATGCAGATAATTGCCGCGCAACTCATGACAATGCTCTGGCTGTAGATCGAAATCAAGCCCAGTTTTCCCCAGTCGAGCAAGAGCTTCCCGCTTAGGCTCAAACTGATTACCAGTGCGAATAACTGAGTCAGAATCAGCATTAAGAGCACGGCGTTTATCTGGCAAAGGTTAGGAATAAACTGCTTGTGATCACGCGGTGGAAGCTGTGTCGATTCGGATAAGCGCTGTTGTGCTTTCATGTTATACTGCGCCGCTTTGAATTTAGCCTAAATTTTGAGTGTAGATGGGTAATCAGACATGAGCAATGAAAGTAGCAGCACCGAAAAGCCATGGGGTGGCAGATTTAACGAGCCAACGGATGCTTTTGTAGAACAATTTACGGCGTCTGTGAACTTTGATCAGCGCATGTATTTCCATGATATTGCTGGCTCAGTAGCGCATGCGACCATGCTTGCCAAGGTAGGGGTTCTTAGCGAAGCAGAAAAAGCGCAAATCGTGACGGGTTTGAAGGAGATTCAGCAGGAAATCGAAAATGGTGAGTTCGAGTGGTCGGTGACACTGGAAGATGTGCACATGAATATCGAGGCCAAACTGACAGAGAAAATCGGGCTGACAGGAAAGAAATTACACACCGGGCGCTCCAGAAATGATCAGGTTGCAACCGATATTCGCCTTTACCTGCGTGATGAAATTGACGTGATCGCGAGCGAGATTACACGTTTGCAAAAGGGCATGGCAGAGCTTGCCAAGCGCGAAGCAAATACTATTATGCCGGGCTTTACACATCTGCAGACCGCTCAGCCTGTTACCTTTGGCCATCATATTCTGGCTTGGAACGAAATGCTGCAGCGTGATTACGAGCGTTTGCTTGATTGCCGCAAGCGGGTAAATATTTTGCCGCTAGGTGCCGCTGCTCTAGCGGGCACGACCTATCCGATTGATCGTGAATATACCTCCACCTTACTTGGCTTTGATCGCCCTAGCTATAACTCGCTCGACTCAGTCAGCGATCGCGATTTCGCGATCGAATTCTGCTCATTTGCCAGTTTGTTGATGGTTCATCTATCACGTTGCTCTGAAGAGCTTATTCTATGGGCCTCGGCGCAATTTGATTTCATTGACCTTCCGGATCGTTTTTGCACCGGCTCGTCAATTATGCCGCAAAAAAAGAATCCTGATGTTCCCGAACTGGTGCGTGGTAAAACGGGTAGGGTGACCGGCCATCTTATGTCACTGCTGATGCTGATGAAGTCGCAGCCCCTGGCATACAACAAGGATAACCAAGAAGATAAAGAGCCCCTGTTTGATGTACTGGATACAGTAAAGGGGTGTTTAAAAGCCTATGGGGATATGGTTCCGGCGATTCAGGTCAAAGCTGAAAATATGCGCGAGGCTGCCCGAAAGGGCTTCTCGACCGCGACGGACTTAGCGGATTATCTGGTGGTGAACGGCGTTGCCTTCCGTGACGCACACGAAATTGTCGGAAAAGCCGTTGCATATGGGGTTGAGCAAGCGAAGGACTTGTCCGAAATGTCGCTCGAGGAGCTGCAGCAATTCAGTTCCAGCATCAATGAAGATGTATTCGAAGTGCTTACCCTCGAGGGCTCTGTCAATGCCAGAAACCACATTGGCGGCACGGCTCCGGAGCAAGTACTGCAAGCAGCAGAGCGGGTTCTTGGCACGCTTTCCCAGCGCTAGGTGCAACTAAGGCCCCGATGCGCCAAGCATCGGGGATACAATTAGCCAACTAAATTACTCTTCAAAGCAACACCTCATGCGCTCGCCTTGCGCTATAGTAAAAGCGGTAACCGATTTTCTGTCGGTTGAGTTACTTAAGGGTGGCACACGCCACATATAAACCGTCCTGATCGAAGCGAATCTATGTCTGCATATAAACAAAAACTGGTTCCTGATTTTTCGGATGGCGTAGATAGAAAATTACTCAAGCAGATTCGTGACCGCTTTTTGAAGATCAACGGTGATCGCTTATTAAAAACTCGCGAGGCACTGGCGTCACGCCATCAAGACCTGCTCGAGGTGCTACCTTTGCTGTATCAGGTGAATCACCCCTTGATGCCCGGCTACGTATCGCCGCACGTCCCCAAGGGTATTTGCACCTATGTACCAGAGAAAAGCGCGCTGGCGATAGCGCGCTCCTTTAGTCAGACATTCAAATATACTGCCGACAGGCGACACAAGCCGCAAATCCATAGTATTTTTATGATGGGCAGCACCGGAACGATGGCGCATTCGGAGTCGAGCGATGTCGATTTGTGGTTGTGCTACGACCCCCGGCTCAATGAATCGGAGTGCGGGCTGTTAAAACAAAAAGCGCAAGCGATCGATACTTGGGCTAACCGGCAGGGGCTTGAAGTACATACCTTTTTGATGAACGCCGATGCGTTTCGTGAAGAGCGTTTCGAAACCGTGCTCGACAAAGAAAGTAGCGGTTCGGCCCAGCATTATTTGCTGCTGGATGAGTTTTATCGAACTGCCATTCTGTTAACCGGGCGGTATCCGCTTTGGTGGCTGGTTCCTCCGGCAATGGAAGCGCAATACGGTGATATTCGCGAATTGTTACTCACCAAACGATTTATAAAGGAAGACGAGGTGCTGGACTTCGGTAGCGCCGCGAATATTCCTAAAAGTGAGCTGGTTGGTGCCGGTATGTGGCAGTTATATAAAGGGTTGGATGCACCTTATAAATCTGTCCTGAAGATGATGTTAGCTGAGGTATACGCCCAAGAGCTGCCGCAACAGCCGAGTTTGAGCCTCGCATTCAAGCAGGCAGTTTATGATGATGAGCTGAGTAGCGAGCAGCTCGACCCGTACCTTACGGTTTACCGGAGGCTTGAAGCCTACCTTGAAGCGCGTGGAGAGCTGAAGCGCCTGGACCTGGTGCGTAAAAGTTTCTACCTTAAAGTGAACAAAAAACTCTCTAGGCCGCCCTCTGCGAGACGCCCTTCCTGGCAGCGTAATTTACTAGCCAGCGTGACCCAGAAGTGGTTCTGGGACGATAAAAAGTTCCGCTATCTTGACACCCGCAACGATTGGAAAATGGATCAGGTTGTGGTTGAAAGGCAAGAAGTGCTGGCAGAACTAAGCCATAGCTATCGTTTTTTGTCCGATTATGCCCGGCAAAATAATATTAGTTCGACCATCACCGCAGAAGACTTGAGCCTGCTGGGGCGTAAGCTTTATGCCATTTTTCAGAAAAAAGCCGGCAAAATAGAAAAGCTGAATCCGGGTATCGCGCCGAACCTTTGGGAAGAAAATCTGGCTATTCACCATGCTAGCAGTCAGTCATTTATTGCAGAGCAGAATGTCTGGCTTTTATATCGCGACTTGAGTTCAGCGGGTGCTGCGGCGTATCAGCCGGTACTCCGCAAGTCGGGCAACCTTATCGAGTTGCTAGCCTGGTTGCACTTCAATGGCATCCTGAATTCCAGCACGCGCCTGAGCTTAGTGCCTGGCGATAGTGGGGTGACGGCTTATGAGCTGCAGAGCCTTGTGCATTCCCTGAATCAGCACCTACCTTTGCCATTGCCCCCGGTGCCGCAGCTTGCTCTTCAGCGCCCTGCCTATACAACGCAGATCCTGCTCTACGTGAATGTCGGTATAGATCCTCTGGCAGGCTTGGCAGAGAAAGGTTTGCATCGCTTGAGTGATCGTACTGATTCGCTGGCATATAGCTCGCAGCGGTATAACCTGATTAAAACCATCGATCAGGTAATGTTGAATTCATGGCAGGAATTATCTACGCACCGCTTCGACAAGGGCGAGACGCTATTGCAGAGTCTGCAAGCATATTTGCATGCGTGCCACGAAAACACCGAAGAGTCCGGATGCAAAGTCTCGGTCATGTGCTTTTGTCCGCAGCGGGCTGAGGCGATTTCATCGCGTGTAGCGGGCTTGTTTCATGAGGCGCGAGAGGCATTTTTTACCTCCGGTGAACCTCAAAACCCTCGCTATGTAATCGAGCTTGAAGAACACTTTTATGTTTTGCAACGGCAGAGTGAGCGTTACCGTTTCATGCAGTTTGATGACAAAGCGCAATTGTTTCGCTATTTATCCAAGCCAGTAAAGTCATATTCGCCAATACGCTGTGACTCCCACGCCCTGAGGCAAGAGGAACGCTTAAGGCTGGTTCTGGAACACGATAAGCAAGACTGTATTCAGGTATTTTATTATTTACTGGGCTCAATTGTGGAAGTTATTGTGCTGGATGAGTCAGGTAGTGTTCATCAATATATGGCACCTTATGGCGGCGAGGTTCTGTTCCTGACAACTTTGGCACAGTTTCTTAAACGTGTAGTCGAGAGGCGAGACCTGAGCGCCTCATTTCGTTACGAGAATAGCAAGCCTGACCTGGCTTTTTACAAATTGCTCCCGGGTGCAGAGTCTTTCACGGTCAAGCCGGTTAATGTCCCCGCGCCCTTGCCCGTGCACGAAGTCGTTGCCAGCGGTCACGAGCACGGCG
>JBFJVR010000023.1:0-13001 GCA_041624095.1 Oleiphilaceae bacterium | reverse complement strand
GCGCATCCGGCTTTCGCCGAAACCACCTTGGCTCTCCCGAGCCAGGTTGGTGGGCCTCTACAGGCCGCTCTTGATGCTATCTATAAGTATAACGGGGTAAGGAGGCGCGAAACAAGGATTCCGTACTGGATAATTGCGTGGATAAGGGATCAGAATTGGAATGACTAGGGGGCTACGGAATTACCCGTAACCCCCCGTTTTTTCATTGGTAGGCGGAACAGGACTTGAACCTGTGACCCTCGCCTTGTAAGGGCGATGCTCTCCCAGCTGAGCTAACCACCCAACTCAATTGAGATGCGCATTTTAACGATTTCTAAGTGCCTGTCAATCACATTTAGACGATTTTTCTACAACTTGAAATGACGCAACTTTTTTCGAACAAATTTCAAGCAAGTTTGGTGATTTCAAAAGCGAAAAAACGATCGGCCCTTGTTTAGTTTACGCTTCGCTTACCACCATAGGTGAGGCGGCTCAGCACACCAGACCCGCGACCAAAAAACTCACTTTAAGGTGTCAAAACACCTTAGTTTAAAGTTTGTTTGATACGTTCAAACCTGAGGCGCCGCGCTTCTTCCATGGGCTTTTCATGAACCGTCGCCAGCTTTTCAGGCTCGGCAGATTCGCCATCATCTGCAAACGGCCAATACCAAGGGCCAGCTTTGCCTTTATTATTTTCCGCGTCCTGTTCGGCCTGCGAAACCACCGGGCGAATATTACCCTCAAGCGCTTCACGCTCTAGCCTGTCGAGGATCAGCTCATCGTTCAAAGAAAGGTGGGCACTGGGTTTGCGCCATGGAGCGAGCCAATTTCGGCGTGGCTCTCGCTTGTCTCTGATTGCAGCCAGATACGCTTCTTTATCGTCTGCCAGCTGATAGAGCTCTTCTTCAAGAGTCATTGAAGGGGCGCCGCGCAACTCGCGATACATATCACTCGGCAGATTAAACAACGGGAACCCATATAGGAAGTTATTAGACCAAGGCCAGATAATCGAAAACCAACCATAATCCTGCATTTCACCACTTAATAGCTCCGCCGCTTTATCTGCATCGGAGGGGTGCCAAAATGAATGTGTTAAATAGCGCGTTTTGCTCATTTCTTCTAATGCAAGCTCAGCATCGACTAGCTGAACATCGGCTGTCGCCATTTCATCGTCCGGATCCAAATCAGGGTGCAAGCGCTTTGGCAGCGACACCTCGGAATGCCTGATATAAAACACCGAACCAGGATCCACCTCGAGACCAACATCGAGCAGAAGATTCAAATCAAACGCCATCATCAACTTATCGTCAAACGACTCAAAGCCCAGCAAGGGCAGCAGGCTCTTCCGCGCGGTCACGTCGTAACTGCCTGCGGGTATCTCAACATAGGTGTAACTACCCGCACGCAGGTTGAAAATAATCTCATCGTTTATATAGTAGCTGGGCGCTTCGAGTTCTTCAGAGGCCCACTGGCTGTCTGGCCGATAGAAATAGATCAAACCGTTCGTGTCGCTATCCCACTCATATTCCCCCAGCTCTTTGAACATTTCGCCATTAGTGTTAGGAAAGTAATACGACCCAAGATTTCGCCCAGTCGACCAGTAAATCGACGGGTACCAACCTCTACCCTGCTTGTGGTAAGGCTTGGAATAAGGCGCCTTGGTGTCTGCCATTAACATGGCCGGAACCAATAACATCGCCACAGACAGGACAATACGAATAAATTGATGCATGCAAACAAAACCTTTTGTTATATCGCCGCTAGTTTAGCAGCATGCAAAAATCGATTTTGCGATCTAGCTCTAGTCATTGAACATCAACTGAGCCCGGCTTACGACCAAGCTGCATTTCATTAAGTTTTCGCTCCAGATCGATTACGCGTTCGTTCAACTGCCGACGGCTGGCATCAATCGACGAAATCGCTTTTTGGTTTTCAGAGATGAGTTTCTCTTGCTTATCGAGACGGGCAAGCGCTTTCTTCAGGCCAGCCAATTCATCGTTGATTGCCTCACGCGTAATGGCAGACTCGCTCGCCACTACCGAAATTCTCGACTCTACACCTGACTGTGAGCGCTCCAAACGAACAACTTTAGTGTTCAACTCGCTTAGCTTAAGCTGATAACCATCATTTGCCGCCTTAAGCTGCTTCTCGTAGGCTGCGATCTTTCCGCGCATCGCATCCAGCGCTTCGGTATTATCTCTAATCGCTTTTTTGTTACGATCGTTGGTAACACCCCAAAGCTTGCGCATTTCCGAGTCGAGAAACGCCAGTTTCTTTTCAACTGCCGTGCCGTTTTCTGCTAATTCCTCTCCGGTTATATTCAGCTCGCCTTCAAGTCTGGCAATCAGCAATTTACTTTGACCAATAAAGCTTAAGGCGTCATCCAACTGCTTTTGCAACGCTGCGACCTCTTGTTGCTGATGATAACTAGCCCAGGACAAACCACCAGAAGCCAGGACCAGTAACAGCATGACAACGGACCTTAATGGAGACGCAGCTTGTTTGACACTGACCTCGGCCGAGCCGGCGGGCCCTCGGGCTGGAGTTTTAGGCGTTTTTGGAGCTTTAGCACTACGTTTTTTAAATTGGTCGAGTTCATCTCGTTCCGGGCGTAAACTGTCCATTCAAATTCCTTAATGTAAATATGTCCCGATTCTAACGCTTCGGCGCGCCAAAACTAAATAGAATTTGCATGGTCAGGCGCGAGTCACTAATATATGCGGTCTTTTTTTGGGCAGTCGGCTCCTTATTAAGGCATTGAACCATCAACGCACATATCGACAGCCCTGAACACACGAGGTTTTACTATGCAGCCAACCGTCGGCATTATCATGGGCTCAAAATCAGACTGGCCTACCATGGAGCACGCCGCCAACATGCTGGACCAACTTGGGGTTCCTTACGAAGCCAAAGTTGTCTCTGCTCACCGGACACCGGATCTGCTGTTTGACTACGCCAAAAATGCGCAAAACCGCGGTATTAAGGTAATTATCGCTGGGGCGGGCGGAGCAGCGCACTTGCCAGGCATGGCGGCCTCACAAACAAATTTGCCGGTACTCGGTGTTCCGGTTGAATCCAAAGCCCTAAGCGGCCTAGACTCACTCCTCTCGATCGCTCAAATGCCGGGCGGTGTAGCTGTTGGGACCTTGGCCATTGGCATACCCGGTGCTAAGAATGCCGGCCTGCTGGCCGCGCAAATATTGGCGACCCATGACGCTGGGCTAATGGAAAAGATACAGCAATTCAGACAAACCCAGACACAAACCGTGTTGGACCAGGCTGACCCACGAGGTTAAGAGATGAAAAAGATTGGCGTTCTTGGTGCAGGCCAGCTCGGCAGAATGCTGGCTTTAGCGGGCTACCCTTTAGAAGCAGACTTCCATTTCTATGACACCTCGGGCAACCCCAGCGTTGGGCTTGGCAACGTCACTATCGATCAGAATGCCGATATTAACAACCCTGCACTGAATGCATTTCTAGAAGATGTTGACCTCGTCACCTACGAATTTGAGCACCTACCGCTGACATTAACCCAGCATATAGAGAAGCTTCGCCCGCTTTACCCTTCGTCAGAGTCAATTCGCGTATGCCAAAATCGCAGCGCTGAAAAAAGCCTGTTTACGAAACTGGGCATTCCAACCCCTGAATATCGAATTATCGACAGCTTAGAAGCACTCACCCAAGCAGTTGAAACACTGGGCTGTCCGGTGGTCGCCAAGACTACTACCGAAGGCTACGACGGCAAAGGGCAATTCGTTATTCGAAGCGCAGACCAATGCGGCGAAGCGTGGAAGAAAATAGGCGACCGCGAACTGATCGTCGAAAAGTTTATTCACTTTAAGCGTGAACTTTCGATTATCGCGGCACGTTCGGTCAACGACGACATGGTCGTCTACCCCCTCGCCGAGAATGTTCATCATGAAGGCATCTTGCGCTACTCAACCGCGCCGGCCCCACTCATCGAGGACGAAATACAGCAGCAGGCCGAGAGCTATATCAAAGAACTGATGCATGAGCTGGAACACGTGGGTGTACTGACCCTTGAGCTTTTCGAGACCGATACAGGCCTGATGGCTAATGAAATGGCCCCTAGAGTTCATAATTCAGGCCACTGGAGCATTGAGGGCGCAGCGTGCAGCCAGTTCGAGAACCATGTCCGCGCCATCATTGGCCTACCTCTGGGTTGCACGGAAGCTAAATCACCAACCTGTATGATCAATATCATTTCTGTCAAAGGCGACATAGAAAGCATCCTTAAGCTGCCCTATGCCCATATCCATCTTTACGGCAAGGACGAGCGCGAAGGCCGCAAGCTGGGGCACATTACCGTACAGGCCGATAATTTGGAGGAACTCAGCTGGCGAGTTAAAAACATCGCCTCATTCCTGCCCGGCAGTCCCGAATTTGCGGGTTATAAAACCAAGTAAAGCGAGTTTCAAGCATTCTAGCTCTTGGATTCGCGAAATCGAAGGTGTTATCATCGGCCTCACTAAAAACGATAAGTTTACGGTCTCAGCGTTCGCTGAATTCTTACCAACACTAGATGAATAATGGAGAGCCCAAATGGCGATCGAACTACCTGCGTTACCTTACGCAATAGATGCACTTGCACCACACATTTCTCAAGAAACACTCGAATTCCACCACGGCAAGCACCACAAGACCTACGTCGACAAACTAAACGGTATGATCCCAGGCACCGAGTTTGAAGGCAAAAGCCTTGAAGACATCATCAAAACCTCAAGTGGCCCGGTATTCAACAACGCAGCACAAATCTGGAACCATACTTTCTACTGGAACTGCCTAAGCCCAAATGGCGGCGGCGAGCCTAGCGGCGCAGTAGCAGATGCGATTAATGCTGCCTTTGGCTCTTTTGCCGAGTTCCAAACCCAATTTAACGACAAAGCCGTTAACAACTTTGGTTCGAGCTGGACCTGGCTGGTTAAAAACAGCGACGGCTCTCTGGAAATCGTCAACACCAGCAATGCCGGCACTCCAATGACCGATGGCAAGACCGCTCTATTGACCGTCGACCTATGGGAGCACGCTTACTACATCGACTTCCGTAATGCGCGACCTAAGTATCTAGAAGCGTTCTGGCAGCTAGTTAACTGGGATTTTGTTGCACAAAACCTGAGCTAAGCAGCTTTTCGTCTGGCACTGCCGGAGCGCAGTGCCATTTATACGAAGCAAATAAAAAAGCCAAGGCAAACGCCTTGGCTTTTTTATTTATTGTTACTTCTATATACCCTGAAACACTACTTAATACCTTGCCCGCTGTAGACACTATCCACTGATGGCTTCACAAGCTTTAGCAGCTCTTCAGGGTCTTCACCATTTCCGGCTTTAATCGCAAGGTTCAGCTTCCAGAGGTCATCAAACTTCTGCTCCGTAACCAGACTGGTCGCTTCTTTATCCCGCAATATGGTTGGTTTCAGAAACACCAACAGATTCTGCTTGGTTACAACGGTAGAGCTACTTCTGAACAAGCGCCCAAGCCACGGAATATCCCCCAACAAGGGAACCTTACTCTCACTTGAACTCACATCGTCACGAATCAAACCGCCCAGAACAATGGTTTCACCATTATCTGCGAGTACATTAGTTTTGATCTGGCGCTTCGACGTGATGATGTCAGCCCCTGCTGTTGATGGAGACACGCCCGAAATTTCTTGTTCAATTTCCAACCTAACCAAATCACCTTCACTGATACTCGGCGTGACGATCAATTTAACACCGACGTCTTCCCGCTCAATCGTGGTGAAAGGATCAGAGGTTCCGGCTCCCGTTGAGCTCGATTGACCAGTAATAATAGGGATATTCTCACCAACAATAATTGATGACTCCTGGTTATCCATCGTGATCACTTTCGGGGTAGAAAGCACGTTCGCCCCAGCGTCACCTTCTAGCGCTTGAATCAACGCTCCCCAACTTAAGCCACTATTACTTGAATCACCCACACCCAAGGTCAAACCGGTAGAAGGCTTACCTATAAGAGAGGCATCCAAGTCACCATCTGCATCAGCATCTTTAGCAATTAAAGCTGACAGGATACCCGCCGTACTGACGCCAATCTCGCTAAAGTTAGTAAAGGCACCAGGAATACTCGCACCTTTATCAAATAACGCCCACTGGATACCTAGCTTGTTATCACTGCTATCCGAAATTTCTACAATCGCTGCTTCGATCAAGACCTGTGCTCGCCTTACATCCAGCTGCTCGATAACCCCTTCCAGCTCTTGCAGCAACGAGGGCTCCGCCCGAATCACCAGCGCATTCAAGCCTTCGTCTGCGTAAACACTCGCCTCTGATTTGACTGCCTGATTCTTTCCTTTCGCGGCCTCACTACTGATATCGCCCATCAGCCCCTTAAGCAACTCTGCCATATCTTCAGCATCAGCATGCTTGAGACGCACCACCTTGGTTTTACCACCGGTAGAAGAAGGCTGGTCGAGTTTGGCGATCAATATTCGCATTTTGTCGCGGAAGGGTTCATCGCCTCGTAGAATCAGTCGATTACTACGCTGGTCCGCCACTACACTAAACTTATTCGCGTCGCCCTTGCCCTTGGATGCACCCAGCTCACCGGGCGCCAGCTCTTCAAGCAACTTAACCATATCACCTACCCAGGCCTCTTGCAGCTGAACAACTTCAAGCTC
This sequence comes from Oleiphilaceae bacterium, assembly GCA_041624095.1. Lineage (GTDB taxonomy): Bacteria > Pseudomonadota > Gammaproteobacteria > Pseudomonadales > Oleiphilaceae > PZPK01. The sequence continues at coordinate 6,363 of JBFJVR010000023.1, read as the reverse complement.
ATATTTTGACGGGCTATCCAGCTCATCAATTATTTTGCTGATACGCTGTATATTTGCGACATGGTCACTGATTATCAGCGCATTCGCTGCTGCTACACCCGCCAAATGCCCATACTTGGCCACCATTGGGCGCAGAATAGGCACAAGCTCAAGTGCATTGGCGTTATTCACCTGGATCACTCGGGTTACGATTTGCTCAGCGGGGATTTTGGGCATAAAAGACTCATTCAAAGCCTCTTGCTTGGCATTATTCTGCTGCACAATCTTGATCACGCCCTGCCCGGGGATGGCGGCAAAACCATGCACACCTAGCACAGAGAGAAACATTTCGTAAACGGCATCTCGATTCATCGAGGCATTCGACACCACCGTAACCTTGCCCTTTACACGCGGGTCGATAACAAAACTGTACCCGGTAATATCAGCGATCTGAGTAACGAAAGCCCTGATATCCGCGTCTTTCAGATTGACCTTCCAGGTTTGCTCTTCGGCATGAGTACAAACCGAAAACATCAATGCGATTGCAACAAGTACACCCGACATCCAACTTGTATTTATCTTCATAATTTTTTTAATCTCATTGTTTTGAGCCGACAACACATTTATTAACGAAGAGGATAATTTACATAAAAGCTGGCACCGTCTCTCACCACTTCAACCTCTAGGCTTCCCTGCTCATACAGGGTTTTCATCAGGGTCCGATCTTTCTGTATATCCCCCAGGTTATGCCCGTTCACTGAGCGGATCACATCCCCCTTTTCGAGATTTAAACCAGCCAACATCGGGTTATTTCCCTGATACACATACCCGTCTTCGCCCGGCACCAATCCAACCGAACGCAACGCCGAGACGGGGTCTTCTCCCAGTCGTTTCGTCGCTTCTTCGACAAACGCTTCTGGCGAAACAATCGCTGTTTCTGAATTCGACTTAGGCCTTACCGTTTTTGCTATACGGCTTCTGGCGTGACTACTTATGTCTTCAAAAGAGAGCGTTTCTAAACGACCATTACGATTGATCAAAATCCGGTCACTATACACTTCGTCTAGAATGGCATTACCTGGCAAGGTATCCCCAATCCGGTAGTAATCCGCATTTTTACCTATTTCTTCAACTATAGCACCGGATTCGCCGCCTTGCTCCGCCGTAAACACTCCCTTGAGAACCAGCCGGAGATTTGTTTTTGGCGCTTCAGTCACCTTGGGAGCGACCTGCTGCTTTCGCTGCCCCACTTTGCCAAACAAATGGAAATCTGCTATTTCTCGAACTGGCTCGCCATTCTTTGCAATCGAGGCACCCCTTGTGTCAGACAGCACCATTACGCTTTGGCTTTCATCGACCACAAAAAACCATATTGCATTTGCCGCCAACCAAGCCAGATAAACCAGCAAAGCGGCCCCTAAGAGCTTTTGCAGAGTCTTAACTCCTATTGATTCTGCATTTTTTTCCACTGACATCCGCTCGGTTCTTTTATTCTCGGTTTGGCTAAGGTTAGTTCATTACTTTCTGCGCTGTGACGCCTATAAACGCTACCACAAGGGCTTTTTTATTTTGAAAACGACGTCTTCCGGCGCAGATCGCTGTGGCCATGGCTCATCGGCCAAATCCAGCAGACGACGTTTTATTTGCACCATAGCGACACCATCTGGCGACACATTAGCCTCAATAACATCAAAACTGGCCTGCGGGTCTCGAATACCAATGTATGCGCCAAGCGCGTCACTTGAACCCAGAACCCCTTTAAAAGGCGGCATCTCACGCTCGTGAATTGTACGCCCTGCGGGATAACTAATCTGCCCACCAGACCACGCTATTAAACCTTCCGCACTATTAAGCTGTTCACCATTTGAGGTCAAAATCACATTATTTACTACTGCATTGCCAGACAGCTTTATACGCTGCCTGACCAACAGAGGGTTGAGCTGGGCCAGCACAAGATCCATTTTTTCAACATGCAGTTGATATTCCGAGAGGCCCGCGCTCACTTTGGCCCGACCGGAGCCAGCGTGACTTTCTATATCTACGTCAAGCCCCAACTTAAGAGCTAACAGAGACGAAAAGTCGAAGTCCCAATCGACAATAGACTCCAGACGCCGGAAACGCACCAAGGCTCTGCCATCCCATACACTACCGTCGACACTTAACACTTCAACACCTGTAGGCTTGAGATCAAGCCGAGGCTCCAAGACCTCATGCCACAAGAATGCAGCCGGCATGGTGCATAGCAGAAATATCAGCAGGCTCAACAGGAAGACGAGAATACTTATTACAATTTTTTTTATCACGCGAATTCAGTTGTCGTTGCTTTAGTGCTGGGTGCCCTGCTGCGAACGGACATGGCCCAGCTTAGAAAATGACGCCCAATTACAGACTATTTAGGTATTTAAATCTACTTTTATTAACGGTTTTTCATTCATCCCGGGCAACCTGGGTCACGAAACCTGAAAAACAAAACAAAAAAACCCGGCCATAGCCGGGTTTTTAATCATGCGATGGGCAATTACATCATGCCGCCCATGCCACCCATGCCGCCCATATCAGGCATTGCTGGGGCACTGTTTTCTTCAACGATATCTGTCACCATACATTCGGTGGTGATCATCAAGCCAGCTACAGAACCTGCTGACTGAAGCGCCGAACGCGTCACTTTAGCGGGATCAAGAATACCCATTTCGAGCATATCGCCGTATTCACCTGTCGCTGCGTTGTAGCCAAAGCTACCTTCGCCTTGCTTGATCTTGTCTGTTACAACAGAACCTTCACCACCAGCGTTTTGAACGATCTGACGCAAAGGAGCTTCCATTGCACGACGCAACAGGTTGATACCTACGTTCTGGTCTTCGTTGTCACCTTCAAGGTTCTCGATCGCTTGAAGCGCTCGGATCAGGGACACACCACCGCCCGGTACAACGCCTTCTTCTACAGCTGCTCTGGTTGAGTGCAACGCATCTTCAACACGGGCTTTTTTCTCTTTCATTTCAACTTCTGAGCCCGCACCGACTTTAATCACCGCTACGCCGCCTGCCAGCTTGGCAACACGCTCTTGCAGTTTTTCGCGGTCGTAGTCAGAACTGCTATCTTCGATCTGCTTACGGATCTGACCTACACGCGCTTCAATTTCAGGCGCTTGACCCGCACCATCGATGACCGTGGTGTTTTCTTTGCTGATGTTAACGCGCTTCGCAGTACCCAGATCATCCAGTGTAGCGTTTTCCAAAGTTAGTCCAACTTCTTCAGAAATAACCGTACCACCAGTCAGAATCGCGATATCCTGCAGCATTTCCTTACGACGATCACCAAAACCTGGTGCTTTAACGGCTGCAACTTTAACAATGCCACGCATGTTGTTCACTACCAAAGTCGCCAAGGCTTCGCCTTCAACATCTTCAGCAATGATCAGCAATGGCTTGCTTGCTTTAGCTACGTTTTCAAGTACAGGCAGCAACTCACGAATGTTGGAGATTTTCTTGTCGACTAACAGGATGAACGGGTTTTCTAACTCGGCGCTCATGTTGTCCTGATTGTTTATGAAGTAAGGCGACAGATAACCACGATCGAACTGCATGCCTTCTACGACATCTAGCTCATCTTCGAAGCCGCTACCTTCTTCAACAGTAATAACACCTTCTTTGCCTACTTTTTCCATTGCTTCAGCAATGATGTTACCCACAGAGGTATCACTGTTGGCAGAGATCGTACCTACCTGGGCAATAGACTTGCTGTCTTCACATGGACGCGCGAAACCTTTAACCGCTTCAACTGCAACCTGAACACCTTTATCAATACCGCGTTTCAGATCCATCGGATTCATACCAGCGGCAACAGCTTTTAAACCTTCGTTAACAATCGCTTGGGCCAATACTGTCGCAGTTGTTGTTCCATCACCGGCTGCATCATTGGTTTGGGAAGCAACTTCCTTCACCATTTGTGCGCCCATGTTCTCGAATTTGTCTTTCAGTTCGATTTCTTTGGCTACTGAAACACCGTCTTTGGTAACTGTCGGCGCGCCAAAAGACTTGTCCAAAACCACATTTCGGCCTTTAGGGCCTAACGTCACTTTAACCGCATCGGCCAAAACATTTACACCCGCCAACATGCCTTGACGAGCTGCATCTCCAAATTTCACATCTTTAGCTGTCATAACTTAAATCCTGTAATACTAATTTTAAATACGAAAATATGATTGTTGCGCTTTCTATTAAGCGTCAATCACGCCGTAAATTTCGCTTTCGCTCATAATCAGCAATTCTTCGCCGTCGATTTTGACTGCGTTACCTGAATACTGACCAAATACCACGGTGTCTCCCACCTTCACGGCCATTGCCTGAACATCACCATTATCAAGCGATTTGCCTGTGCCTACGGCCAGTACTTCACCTTGAGACGGCTTTTCAGTTGCACTTCCTGGCAACACAATTCCACCCGCAGTAGTGGTTTCTTCTTCCTTACGGCGCACAACAACACGATCGTGTAATGGACGGATTTTCATTTCAATGATTCTCCTAACAGGTTTTCAATCCGAAAATTGGCCTTCCCACCAAGCGATGAGAAGATAATTAATAAGAAAAACAGCAAGTTACTTAAGCTTTGCTGCGTTTCTTATATGAGTGGCACTAATAATGGGGGTGATGAAATGCATTTCAAGCATATTTTTTGAAATATTTTCTTAATTCGGCTTATTTTTTTCATCCGGGGATTCGCCCGAGACTTCTTTAAACTCTCCTTCAATTACATCTGGGGCCTGACTCTTATCCGGCCCTGCTCGATAAGTCGCACTGCTGCGATAATGCCCCTGAGACTCGTACATGCTCGACGTTTGCATATTGGCCAGCATTGCCTTAGCCCACTTGGCCGCCACAAGCTTACGAACCTGAGGACTAAGCAGCAAAAAACCGACCGCATCAGTTACGAAGCCCGGCGTAAGCAACAATGCACCTGCCACTGCCAGCATAATTCCTGCGGCCATTTCACCCAAGGGCATTTGCCCGGCGTTCATTTTGCGGTTTGCCGACAACAAGGTCTGCAACCCTTGCTTCTTGAGCAGGCTCACACCAATCATCGCCGTGAGCAAAACCATCAGCACGGTATAGCCCGCGCCAATTAGCGAACCCACCTTGATCAGTAGTACCATTTCGACGATAGGGATGATAATGAAACACAGAAATAGCACTTGCATAGTCAAGGCAACCTTAAGATGAAAAATGGGCCAGTCCGTCGACTGGCTTTGATAGAAAACGTGTCCAGGCGATTGTCATACGATCGACGTATAGCCTAAGAAAGAAGCTGCCTGATATCATGCCAGCATTGTTTTATAACTCATATATAAAGGTAAATAATGAAACTTCAAGATTCAGTGATTGCAATTACCGGTGGCGCCCAAGGTTTGGGCAAATCTTGCGCTCTGTCGCTGGCGGCCAAAGGTGCCCGATTAGCCCTGATTGATCTAAACGAAGAAAACCTCGCAAGCACAAAACAGGCCTGCGAAGCATTTGGTGTTAAAACCCAAACTTATGTCTGCAACGTCGCGGATGAACAAGCTGTAACGGCGACCTTTGATCGCATCGTCACCGACTTTGGCGCATTGAACGGCTTGGTAAACAATGCCGGCATACTGCGCGATGCCATGCTGCTAAAAGTACGTGATGGCAAAGTAGAACGTAAAATGACCTTGGCCGAATGGCAAGCGGTGATTGATGTCAACTTAACCGGCGTGTTCTTATGTGGCCGCGAAGCAGCTGCTCGCATGGTCGAAACCGGCTCGCAGGGCTGTATCATTAATATTTCGAGCATTGCGCGCGCGGGCAATATGGGCCAATCAAATTACAGTGCGGCTAAAGCAGGCGTCGTTGCACTTACTGTGACCTGGGCTAAAGAGTTGGCGCGTTACGGCATTAGAAGCATGGCTATCGCGCCAGGCTTCATCGAGACCGACATGACCGCTTCGATGAAACCCGAAGCACTTGAGCGGATGACAAAAATCATTCCGCTTGGACGAGCTGGACAGCCCAAGCACATCGCGCTTAGCATCGAAGCTATTCTGGAAAACGACTACCTTTCTGGCTCGGTAATTGAAGTCGACGGAGCATTGCGCATCTAAGCGGTCGCCAAAGTCCACCGCAAAAAATAACTCAACATCAGGCATGCAAGGAACGGGTCAAGGCATACAATGCGGTCTAAACCAAATGTCAGTGCGGCTAATGTCGTTTTGAACGAAAAACAGCAAGCGATTCTTGGCACCATCGCTAACATTCCGATGGGAAGGGTCTGCAGCTACGGAAAGATCGCAGAGCTTGCTGGCTATCCCGGCCTTGCCCGTTACGTTGGCTTCACTCTGCGCGCATTGCCCAGCGACACCACACTACCCTG
>JBFJVR010000022.1:0-13131 GCA_041624095.1 Oleiphilaceae bacterium | reverse complement strand
TATCCGCCCGGTTCGACGATCAAGCCAATGATCGGTCTGGGAGGCTTGGATAGCAGCGTTATTTCAGGTAAATATTCGATCTGGGATCCGGGCTGGTATCAATTAAAGAATGACGAGCGTATATATCGTGACTGGAAGCGTGAAGGCCATGGGCATGTGAATCTGAAGGACGCGATTTCACAAAGCTGTGATACCTTTTTTTATGACCTTGCGTTTATGATGGGGGTTGATCGTATCTCAAATTATTTGGGTTATTTTGGTTTTGGCCGCAATACTGCGCTTGATATCGACGATGCGCGTAACGGAATATTGCCTGATCGGGACTGGAAGAGAGCCTTAAAAGGACGGGCCTGGTATCCGGGTGACTCGCTTAATCTGGGGATTGGGCAAGGGTATATGTTAGCAACTCCCTTGCAGCTGGCAGCAGCAACGGCCATGGTGGCAAATCGTGGGCGCTGGCAGGCTCCTCGCATGCTCAAGGCTGCTAGCGGAGAGCAGGCTTTGCGGAGGCGCGATGTCGAAATGGACGACGTGCCGGTAAACAGCGCCGAAGACTGGGATTATATTATTGATGCGATGGAAGATGTGATGCATGGCCGACACGGTACGGCACGCAGCAGTGGTGCGCGATCCACCTATCGTATGGCGGGTAAAACAGGAACCGCTCAAGTAGTCGGCATAGCACAGGGTGAAAAGTATGATGCTGAAGCGCTCAAGGAGCGACACCGGGATCACGCCTTGTTTGTTGGTTTTGCTCCGATAGATGAGCCACGAATTGCAGTCGCTGTTATTGTGGAGAACGGCGGGGGTGGCAGCAGCTCGGCCGCGCCTTTGGGACGCAAGATGTTTGATGAATGGCTGTTAAGGGATGTACCAAGGGTGAGTTCGGTGACAGAAGAATGAGCAGGGACTTTCTGAGGCAGATGCCGGGTGCCGAAAGTCACCTGCAGGGCGACAAAAACTGGTTGTTCCGTATGCATCTTGATCCGGTTTTGCTGGTCTTATTGCTCTGTTTGTGCGCAGTTGGTCTAGGCATCCTATACAGTGCCAGCGGGCAGAGTACCGAACACGTAGAGCGTCAATTGGCGCGCTTTGGGGTGGCTTTCGTGGTGATGTTTGTGTTCGCCCAGCTGGACCCGATTGTTTATAAGCGTTGGTCACCGTGGTTGTTTGTGATCGGGCTCGCAGCTTTGGTTGGTGTGCTGCTGTTTGGTACCGGAGCCAAAGGTGCGCAAAGATGGTTGCAGCTGCCAGGTTTACCGCGATTTCAACCCTCCGAATTTATGAAGCTGGTGGTTCCGATGATGATTGCGTGGTTTTTGTCATCACGTTATTTACCTCCGAGCCTAAAAGCCGTGTTTGCCGCGTTGCTGTTGATTCTTGTGCCCGTGTTGCTGGTGTTTAAGCAGCCTGATTTGGGGACATCGATATTAATCGCCGCCTCTGGGCTATTTGTGCTGATGTTCTCAGGTATTAGCTGGAAGCTGGTCATGGGTTTTGTCGCTGCGCTCGCATCCTTTGCGCCGGTAATGTGGATGTTTGTGATGCGCGAATATCAAAAACAGCGGGTGTTGACCTTTCTCGACCCCGAAAGTGATCCGCTGGGTTCCGGTTGGAATATTATTCAGTCTAAAACCGCGATTGGCTCAGGAGGTATGACCGGTAAGGGCTGGCTCGAAGGTACCCAGTCCCAGCTTGATTTTCTGCCCGAAAGTCACACCGACTTCATTATTGCTGTCTGTGCCGAGGAATTTGGTTTCATCGGTGTGCTGGCTTTGTTGTTTTTGTATTTGTTGATTGTATTTCGTGGGCTGTTTATCGCGCTAAAGGCACAGGATGCATACTGCCGCCTGTTGGGTGGGAGTTTAATCCTGACGTTTTTCGTTTATGTATTTGTGAATATTGGTATGGTTAGTGGCATATTACCGGTTGTAGGTGTGCCATTGCCTTTGGTAAGTTACGGGGGCACATCAGCGGTGACCTTAATGGCCGCATTTGGGGTATTGATGTCAATCCATACGCATCGCAAGATGTTATCGAGATAGTTAGTGCACAATAATGGGAAGAAAGCTTTCTTCAAGGGGTCTTATGTCAAGGGTGTACATGGTTAAGTTGGTCTGGCGGCGCTGGCAAAGTGCGGTAATGTGTGTCGCGGGTGTGAGCGCACTCTGTTTTTCAGCCGTTGCGCCGGTGAGTGCAGATTACGCAGCGAAGGCAGAAGCGGAGGGCTTTATCGTCGAAATGGTAGAGCAACATGGGTTCGAGGCAGCAGAATTAAAACGCATCTTCGCCAGTGCAGAGAAAAAGGACAGTATTTTAAAAGCGATTTCCCGGCCGGCAGAGAAGCGCTTGGAATGGGCCGGTTATCGAAAAATATTCCTCACTGAAGACCGGATCAAAAAAGGCCGAGCTTTTATGCAGCAGTATCAGGCTACTCTGGCGGCTGCAAGTGATAAGTATGGTGTTCCAGCGCATATTATTACCGCCATTATTGGTGTCGAAACCCGCTATGGACAGCACAAGGGTGGGTACCGGGTAATCGATGCGCTTTCGACCTTGGGATTTGATTATCCACCGCGAAGTAAGTTTTTTCGCAGTGAATTAGCGCAGTTTTTGCTGTTGGCGCGTGAACAAGGTTTCGATCCGCTTGAGCTAAGCGGCTCGTATGCCGGCGCAATGGGTTATGGGCAGTTTATTCCCAGCAGTTATCGACATTATGCAGTCGATTTTGACGGCGATGGGGTAGCTAATATTCTGACTAACCCGGTTGATGCGATTGGCAGTGTGGCCAATTATTTTGCAAAACATAAGTGGAAGAGCAACGAGCCTGTCGCGTTTCGTACGCAAGTCGAAGGTGCACAATATGAAACGCTGATCACCAAGTCTTTGAAGCCTGCTCATCGGCTCGACGAACTGAAGGCGCAAAAAGTCGATATACCAGCGGAGCATGATTTGTCTCAAAAGGCTAAGTTATTAAAGCTGAACGGCGACAAAGGAGAAGAGTTTTGGGTCGCGCTACATAACTTTTATGTAATTACGCGCTACAACCATAGCCACCTCTACGCACTGGCGGTGCATCAGCTAGCGAATGAGATTAATCAGGCACCATGACCCTAAAAAAAACAGGCTATATCGCGCTCGTTTTGCTTGTATTGAGCATGTTTCAAGGCTGCACTAGCTCGCGTTACAAAATGCAGCACGATAAAGCCCCCGAAGGCCTGTTTGATGCCAGTGCTGTGCCCGATGCGGTTCCTGTGTGGGAACCGCTTAGCCCAAGGGGTAACAAAAGCCCCTATACGGTTCGGGGTCGTGAGTATCATATTCTGCCTTCCGCACAGGGTTACGTCGAAACCGGTATATCGTCGTGGTATGGCCTCAAGTTCCATGGAGAGCTTACTTCTAATGGTGAGGTCTACAATATGTACGAGATGTCAGCGGCACACAAAACCTTGCCTTTACCAAGCTACCTTCGGGTGACAAATCTGGACAACGGCAGGGTGGCCATTGTAAGAGTGAATGACCGGGGGCCGTTTCATGAAGATCGAATTATCGATTTGTCGTATGCCGCCGCAAAAAAACTCGGGTTCGACCAGCGAGGGACAGCCAAAGTCAAACTTGAGTCTCTGAATCCCGCTAGCGCGGGCTCCACAGAGCCCGGCGGTGACGGCATAGGTAAAACTCAAACGCCTGATAGGCTATCGAATTTTGTACAGGTTGCAGCCTTGTCGTCTAAATCCAAAGCTGCGGCTACAAAGGTTCAGCTAGAAAAGCTTGAGTTGCCTTATCCGGTGTTTGTTGCGCCATCGCCCGACCGTGATCCACCTGTTTACCGGGTTAGAGTCGGGCCGATAGATGATAGCTCGGTTGCCGAACGTACTCGAGCACAGCTTCAGCAGGCAGGTATTGGTCGGCCAATTATTGTCAGACGTTCGGTTCAGGCAAAAGGCAGCTAAATCGAAAGCAAGACTACCAAGGATGTTTCTTCCAGCTTCTTTGGGTATCCAGCATTACCAATCGATTAAGCTCGCGTTTTAGCGGCAGTCGTCGGTGGAAGAGCAGGGTGGAATTCAGGTAAACTTGCCGCGCACTGGTCAGAACAGCAATGAAGCGTCTATTATTCTGCTCAAACGAGGAATAAGTGCAAATTGCTTTCATTTTTGGTCAGCGCGGTCTTAACCATTTATTTCCGGTCATACTTCTTAATCAGGTTTTTTGCATGCCCATGAATACACTCAAAAAAGTGTCCTTGTTTACTCTTCTTTCATTCCTTAGTGCGATGGTGGTGGCCAAGCCAGCCTTAATACCTTCTCCGCCACAGGTTTCAGCCAAGTCGTATATCCTCATGGATGCGCAGAGTGGCGAGGTGATAGTCGAGCACAATGCGGATCTGCAGTTGCCTCCAGCCAGCTTGACCAAAATGATGACCGCTTACATAGTCGAGCACGAAGTTGCCCAGGGCAATATCCATCTTTACGACGAGGTGCCGATCAGCGTGAAGGCATGGAAGACTGGCGGCTCTAAAATGTTTATCAAGGAAGGTACTAAGGTTGTTCTTGAAGACTTGCTCAAAGGGGTGATTATTCAGTCGGGTAATGACGCGAGCATCGCTTTGGCAGAGTATGTGGCTGGCAGTGAGTCTGCCTTTGCCGATGTGATGAATCAGCAGGCTTTGGCGCTGGGCATGCGTCACTCCAGTTTTATGAATGCGACGGGCCTGCCTGATGAAGGGCACTACTCGACCGCGTCAGACTTGGCGCTCCTTGCCCTAGCGATTATTAATGATTTCCCTGAGCAGTACCCGCTTTATTCCGAGAAATACTTTACCTACAACAATATCCGCCAACCAAATCGTAACCGCCTCTTGTGGCGCGATAAGTCGGTGGATGGTCTAAAAACCGGGCATACTGAAGAAGCCGGTTATTGCCTGGTAGCCTCGGCCAAGCGAGGTGATATGCGTTTGATTAGCGTCGTGATGGGCACCAATAGTGAAGATGCGCGCGCGAAAGAAACGCAAAAGCTGTTGAACTACGGGTTTCGCTATTACCAGACGCATACCTTATACACTGCCGGGCAGAGTCTGGCTGATAGCCAAGTGTGGGGCGGCGAGTTTGACCAGTTTGAGCTAGGTGTCGCTGAAGATGTGGTTGTTACTATTCCACGAGGGCATAAAAGTGAACTGGAAGCTGAGCTGGTGCTCGACCCGGTGATCAAGGCGCCAGTGAATATCGGTGAGGAATTTGGCCGACTGGTGGTGAAGCTCGAAGACAGGGTGATTGTAGACGAACCGCTGGTAGCGCTGGATGCAGTGCCTGAAGGCGGTTTCTTCAAACGAATTTGGGATATGATCAAACTGTTTTTTATTGGGCTGTTTTCTTAGAATCTATTGTTGTTGAACAATGCGAGATGTGAGGCGATATGCAAACTGAAAAGCCGCAAATCGAGTTTCCCTGTGATTATCCGATTAAGGCGATTGGCGACAGTCAGCCAGATTTTGTCGAGCTGGTGGTCACAACAGCCCAGGTATATGCTCCCGAGCTGGAAATGTCCGCTGTTAGCCTGAACGAAAGCCGTAATGGAACCTTTGTTTCTGTCAGGTTTAGTATTACTGCCACCGGGCCAGAGCAGTTAAAGTCCTTGCATGAGGCTTTGCTCGCGACCGGTAGAGTGAAAATGGTTTTGTGATAAGGGTTTAAGGAGGTCTCGTGTCCGAAGCAAATAAAACGCAACCCAGCGCTAATAAGGTAGCCGGAGAGCGTTCGCTTATCGTAAGTATGCTCGATGGTCTCCGGCCTTATGAGCCCATTTGGAAGGCCATGCAGGACTATACTGACCAGCGGGATGAGCATGCCGATGACCAGCTCTGGGTCTTACAGCACGAGCCGGTATTTACCCAAGGGCAAGCAGGTAAAGAAGAGCATTTGTTGGCCCCGGGGGATATCCCGGTAGTGAATGTGGATCGCGGCGGGCAGGTGACGTATCACGGCCCGGGTCAATTAGTGGTTTATCTGATGATCGATATTGCACGCATGGGGCTGGGGCCGCGTGAGTTAGTGTCGCGCATCGAAACTGCCATTATAGATACCCTTGCACACTATGGTCTGAAGGGTGAGGCGCGTAGTGACGCCCCGGGTGTCTATGTCGACGGCAATAAGCTGGCGTCGTTGGGATTACGGATTCGCAAAGGCAAGTCTTTTCATGGTCTGAGCCTGAATGTTGATATGGATATGGAACCGTTTTCACGCATCAACCCCTGCGGCTATTCCGATTTAAAAATGATACAATTGGCGGACTTTGAAATTAGTGAATCGCTGGAGCAGGTTGCTGGTCGAATTGTTCGTGCCATCCAACAGTCTTTCGGTTATCGCGAAATCCTGATGGAGTATTCAGAACCCAATGAGCAGTGACTCTACCACCGGAACCCCTTCCGAAAAAAAGCGCATCCCTTCGGTAAGACAAGGGGAAAAACTCCGCGGTGCCGAAAAAGTAGCCCGCATTCCCATCAAGGTCATCCCGACTGAAAAAATGCTGCGCAAACCTGACTGGATTCGTGTCCGTGTTCCCGCTACACCCAAGATAGACGAAGTGAAGAAAAAACTGCGTAAGCACGGTTTGCATACAGTGTGCGAAGAGGCTTCGTGTCCGAATCTGGGTGAGTGTTTTGGTGGTGGTACTGCTACCTTCATGATTATGGGGGATATCTGTACGCGTCGTTGTCCGTTTTGTGATGTGGCCCATGGCCGACCAAAGCCTTTGAATCAGGATGAGCCGCGGGAACTGGCAATAGCCATTGCCGATATGGGTTTGCGCTACGTGGTCATCACTTCGGTCGATCGCGATGACTTACGCGATGGCGGAGCACAGCATTTTGCCGATTGTATCCGCGAGACCAAAGAGCGCGCCAAGGACATACAAGTAGAGGTGCTGGTACCAGATTTTCGCGGTCGCATGGATGTCGCCTTGGATATCCTCAAAGACACCCCGCCAGATGTTTTTAACCATAACCTCGAAACGGTACCCTCGCTGTATAAGAAGGTTCGCCCGGGCTCCGATTACCAGTGGTCGCTTGATTTATTGCGGCGCTATAAAGAAGTCGCACCCAATGTGCTTACCAAGTCTGGTTTAATGCTGGGGATTGGCGAAGAAATCGCCGAAGTTGAGCAGGTTATGCAGGATTTGCGGGCGCACAATGTCGACATGCTTACTTTGGGGCAATACCTGCAGCCGAGTCGTGACCATTTGGCCTTGGAACGTTTTGTGACGCCTCAGGAATTTGATGATCTGGCGGTGCTAGGCAAAAAAATGGGCTTCAAACACGTAGCCAGTGGTCCGATGGTGCGCTCTTCTTACCATGCAGATAAGCAGGCCAAAGGAGAGGTTGTCGGCTAACTGAGCCAAACCTGTCGGGATGTCCATGTCACGCGATGATAAAAAAGCCAGTCTTTCGCATATAAAAACCGGTAGCTTTGAGCGCAGGCTTAGCCTCACCCGGGCGGGTTTGCTTGCGGGTACGCGCATGGCTGGCCATATGACAGCGAGTCTGTTTGCAGGCAAAGAGAAGCGGAGCGAACAACGCAAAGCGGCGTTATCCAAGCAGGCTCGGTTTCTGGTCGAAGAGTTAGGCAAGCTTAAAGGCAGTGTCGTAAAAATCGGTCAGGTAATGGCACTTTACGGCGAGCACTTTTTGCCAGTCGAGGTAACCGAAGCACTGCATACCCTAGAAGACAGTACCGGTGCGCTCGATTGGTCACTGATACAAGCCGTGTTGTTGGAGCAGCTAGGTGCTGAGCGTATGGCGCAGCTTGATATTGAAACTGATCCTATCGGTACCGCTTCGTTGGGGCAAGTGCATCGGGCGACGATCAAGGCCAGTGGCGACGTGATCTGTTTGAAAGTGCAGTATCCTGGTGTCGCTCAGGCTGTAGACGCGGATCTTGATGCGGTGGCGCAACTCTTGAAGTTTGCACGCCTGGTGTCGAGTGGTCCGGCTTTTGACGACTGGCTGGAAGAAGTCAGGGTAATGATGCATCGCGAGGTGGATTATCGGCTCGAAGCAAAAACAACCGCGCATTTTAATGATTTGCTAGCAGGTGACTCCCGCTTTGTGGTGCCCAAAGTGTATAGCGAATTTTCCAGTGACAAGGTCATCGCGACGCACTATGAAGAAGGCCTGCACCTGTCGAGTAAGCAGGTCGCAGCCCTGTCGCAAACCCGACGGAATGTGCTGGCAAAGTCCGCTTTGGAGCTGTTTTTGAATGAGTTGTTTGTCTGGCACGAGATTCAAACCGACCCTAATTTTGGCAATTATCGTATTCGCATCGACGAGAAGGGCCAGCTGGACCAGATTATACTGCTCGATTTTGGCGCGGTTCAGCGCTACCCCAAAAGCTTTATAGACCCGGTATGCGGTATGATTTCATCCGCCTTTCAGCGCAACTTACAGGGCGTAATTGAGGGTGGGGTTGCACTAAACTTTATGCAGGCAGACTGGCCTGAGCATGTGTTGCAGGAGTTTGGCGAAGTCTGTATGGCTGTGCTCGAGCCCTTGGCTAAGTCGCACGAGGCGCTACCCCCCGAGGCGTTGAATGAACAGGGCGAGTATTGCTGGCGCGATAGTGATCTGCCGTCACGCATCGCCAAGCGAGCCGCGCGTTCAGCGATTAGTCGTTATTTTAAAATCCCTCCCAAAGAGTTTGTGTTTCTGAACAGAAAGCTGGTCGGAGTTTATACGTTTATTTCGGTGCTAAATGGCCAATTTAACGGTAGAGATTTACTTGCCGCCTATGTCGATAGCTTCACTGGGGCTTAGTGGCATGCGACGGTGTTGCTGGCTAAAAATGCCGGCTGATTCCACCCCTGCGGGCCCGGCTGAAAACATCATCTCCTGATCCAGCCAAACCGCAATGCAAATTCATCGCAAAGCGGCGCCAAATACTTTAAAATGCCTGCCTTCGGCAGCTTTGCCCGGCAATTACTGTTCCCTTGTGTTAAGCGCACTTGGAGCGGACGCCAGTAAGCGAGGCCTGCTAAGCCAAATTTAGTTCTCCGTTTTAGGTGCGTATTTTTAGTGAGTAGTCTTAACAATATTCGTAATTTCTCCATTATCGCCCACATTGATCATGGTAAATCCACCCTTGCTGACCGCTTCATCCAAATGTGTGGTGGCTTGGCAGACCGTGAAATGTCGGAGCAAGTACTCGACTCGATGGATATTGAGCGGGAGCGTGGAATTACCATCAAGGCACAAAGCGTCACGCTAAATTATACTGCCAAAAATGGCGAGACTTATCAGCTGAACTTTATCGACACACCGGGCCACGTGGACTTCTCGTACGAAGTATCGCGATCATTGGCCGCCTGTGAAGGCGCATTGTTGGTCGTCGATGCAGGGCAGGGCGTTGAGGCGCAATCGGTTGCCAATTGTTATACCGCCATCGAGCAAGGCCTCGAAGTGCTGCCTATCCTCAATAAAATGGACTTACCACAGGCCGAACCGGATCGGGTGAAGCAGGAAATCGAAGATATCATCGGTATTGATGCGACAGCCGCTGTCGCGTGTAGTGCCAAAAGCGGGATGGGTGTCGAGGATGTACTCGAAGCCTTGGTCGAGGTGATCCCTCCGCCACAGGGCGATACAGAGGCTGACCTGCAAGCGCTGATTATCGACTCGTGGTTCGACAACTATCTTGGCGTTGTCTCATTAGTAAGGGTGGTTCAGGGAACGCTCAAAAAAGGCGATAAGATTTATATCAAGTCAACCAAGAAAGTCGAGCAGGTCGACTCCGTGGGCGTGTTCACGCCCAAGCGCTACGAAACAGGTATTTTGAAAGCGGGCGAAGTAGGCTTTGTCGTGGCGGGTATTAAAGAAATTAATGGCGCACCGGTTGGCGATACGATTACTCATGCAAAAACCCCTGATGTCGCCCAGCTTCCCGGCTTCAAGAAAGTTCAGCCGCAAGTGTACGCAGCGTTATTCCCTGTTAGTTCCGACGATTACGAAACCTTCCGCGAGGCGCTGGACAAACTCACCCTGAACGATGCGTCGCTGCATTATGAGCCGGAAACCTCAGATGCATTGGGCTTCGGTTTTCGTTGCGGCTTCTTGGGCATGCTGCACATGGAGATTATTCAGGAGCGCCTGGAGCGTGAATATGATCTTGATCTGATTACTACCGCGCCGACAGTGGTTTATGAAGTGGTGTTGCGCAACGGCGAGACGATTTCGGTTGATAACCCCTCACGCTTGCCGGATCTCGGCTCGATAGACGAGATGCGTGAACCCATTGTAGAAGCCAATATCCTGGTGCCACAAGAATACTTGGGCAATGTGATCAGCTTATGTGTTGAAAAACGCGGCGTGCAAAAAGATATGCAATTTTTGGGTGGGCAGGTCGCACTTAAATATGACTTGCCAATGGGCGAGGTTGTTCTCGACTTTTTTGATCGTATCAAGTCGGTAAGCCGTGGCTTCGCATCACTTGATTACCAGTTTGTGCGTTTTGAGCCGGCACAGCTGGTCAAACTTGATGTCATGATTAACGGCGACAAAGTAGACGCCTTGGCATTGATCGTCCACAAAAATAATGCGCAATCGAAAGGGCGCTTGCTGACCGAAAAGATGAAAGAGCTGATACCTCGGCAAATGTTCGACGTGGCGATACAGGCCGCAATAGGCGGGCAGATAGTATCACGGCAGACCGTCAAAGCTTTGCGTAAGAACGTTACGGCAAAGTGCTACGGCGGGGATGTCAGCCGGAAGAAGAAACTGTTGCAGAAGCAGAAAGAAGGTAAGAAACGGATGAAGCAGGTAGGTAGCGTAGAGATTCCGCAAGAAGCCTTTTTAGCCGTTCTCAAAGTGGACAGTTAAAATTTACATATAAAAGAGTCAGTTTACTCCCTGTAGGGTGAGCCAGCGGCAAGACCGCGCAGGAAGCACAAAACAAATACGTCAGATCAAGAGGCATAAATGGATATTGATTTTCCACTGGTTTTAGTGGTGTTGACCTTCGCAACAGGTATTATCTGGTTGCTGGATAGTGTGTTATGGCGGCCCTCGCGTGTCGCCGAGCAAGAAGCTAGCGCACCTCAAGACGAGGAGCTCGAGCCAAAAGAACCATGGCTCGTAGAGACCTCGCGGTCTTTTTTCCCTGTTTTGGCAATTGTACTGGTGTTGCGTTCTTTTCTGGTAGAGCCCTTTCAGATTCCTTCGGGCTCGATGCTGCCGACCTTAGAAGTGGGCGACTTTATTCTGGTGAACAAATTTAGCTACGGGCTCAGGCTACCCGTTGCCGGCACCAAAGTTGTTGAACTCGGTGACCCCAAACGCGGCGATGTCGTGGTGTTCAAGTTTCCGAAGGATGGCAAAACTAACTACATAAAGCGTGTCGTGGGTGAACCGGGAGATAAAATCCGTTATCAGGATAAACAGCTGTTCGTTAATGACGAACTTATCGCCGAGAAGCATATCGCCAATTTGCCACCGCTTAAGTTGTTTGAGGAACAGTTGGGTGAGGTCAAACATCGAATCTACGAAGACCAGCGTCGCAGTAATCTAGAAGCCGAAGGTGAGTGGCTGGTTCCCGCGAATAGTTACTTCGTTATGGGGGATAATCGAGACAACAGCAACGATAGCCGGTTCTGGGGATTTGTTCCCGACGAGCTGGTTGTCGGGCGCGCGTTTGCAATTTGGATGCAATGGACCTCGTTTACCTCGATCCCCAGTTTCTCGCGGGTCGGTGGAATTGAGTAATCCGCATCTGAGGTCTAGTCTTAAGTAAGGCAGACAGGCATTACCACATGCCGTTATGCTGGGTAAGAATGCTTTGTGTTATTGACTTACCCCGCCGATAGCAAACGACAAAATAGAGGATACACCATGCAAGTGCGGTCACTCGAATCACTATCCAAGCAAGGCGGCGCATCGCCGATACTCACGCTAATTTTTCTGGGCTTGTTAGCCATCGTGCTTACCATTGCGTTCAAGCTCTACCCCGCATTTTACGAGCACTGGCAGGTTGAGTCGGTTGTAGAATCCTTTGAAGATGAAAGCGGGTTGGGCGAGTTGAGCGAAAAAGACATTAATCGCCGCTTCCAGACACGATTACAAACCAACAATATTCGTGAGTTCAATCTTGAAGATAATGTGCTTATATCCAAAGGTGATGGCCTCTTAAGTATCGAAGTGGATTACGAAGTCAGGGTCAATATCTATCGCAATATCGACGCCATCATGGTGTTTCAGAAATCGTTCGAAAAGCGCTTCTAGTGTTTGCAATCAAGGCGAGCCGATTTTGGTATCGCCAGAAAGTTATGTTTAATAAGGTTTATTTGTAGTGTCAGAAACCATGCCTTCGGCTCTGGAACGCCGACTGGGTTACACCTTCGATAATAAAGAATTATTGGAGCTTGCCCTCACTCATCGCAGTTTTAAGGGGGCAAACAACGAGCGCCTGGAGTTTCTCGGCGATGCTATCTTGAGCTTTGTCATTGCCGAGCATTTGTTTCAGTACTTCCCTCGCGCCAACGAAGGGCAGCTGAGCCGTTTGCGCGCCTCCTTGGTAAAAGGCGTAACGCTGGCCGAAATAGGTAAAGAGTTTGCTCTGGGGGACCACCTTAATCTAGGTGCGGGTGAGTTAAAAAGTGGTGGCTTCAGGCGCGACTCTATTCTGGCCGATGCTGTTGAGTCGATTATCGGCGCGATCTACCTCGATAGTGGTCACGACGAATGCCGCAACGTTGTTCTGCGCTGGTATCAAAAGCGTCTTGATGGACTTAGCCTCGAACATACCGAGAAAGATCCGAAAACACGACTGCAGGAACACCTGCAATCTCTACGACAGCCCTTGCCGAACTATATTGTGACTGAAGTGAGCGGTGTTGCTCACGATCAAACCTTTAAGGTTACCTGTGATATAGAAGCCTTGACTGTTCAAACGCAAGGGCAGGGGAGCAGTCGTCGATATGCTGAACAGCAAGCCGCCAAGAAAGCATTGAAATTATTGGGGGTTAAGTAAGCATGACACACGATCAAGAAGATAACGACCAAGCGCGGCCTGTTGCAGGTAGCGATAAACCGAAGCGCTGTGGCTACGTTGCCATTGTTGGTCGGCCCAATGTCGGTAAGTCGACGCTCTT
>JBFJVR010000021.1:0-13420 GCA_041624095.1 Oleiphilaceae bacterium | reverse complement strand
GGAATTCGCTCCAAGCTCATAAACCTCAGCAATATCGCGATCCAAGCGGGAAGTAGTATAAACAACTACCGGAATCGACTTATATTCCGGTGTGCTTTTCATATATTTAAGGGTTTGCTTACCATCCATCACAGGAAGATTCAGGTCCAGCAACACCAAGCCGGGATGCCGGCTCGTACCCTCTGCCGCCAAGGTTGTTAACAGTTCCTCACCATGGTTAAACGCTCTCAGGTTTACGTCTGCCGCCACCTCTTTGAAGGCTAGATTCAACAGATAAATATCGTCACTGTCATCTTCGACAACGTAAATGTGTTTACTTGGCGATTCACTTTCGGGCACTGAGGCTCCTTTATAATCATTCATAAAACTGGCTTAGGCATCCTGATCGGGCAGCTCGATAATGAAGACCGCTCCTTCCTTTCCGGACAGCGCCGAAATCGTGCCACCGTGCGCCTTGATTATCTGCCTGCAAATTGCCAGCCCCATCCCTGTTCCGGGGATGTCCGCACCCACCAAGCGACGAAAGGGCTCAAATATCTGCTCGGTCTTGTCGGTGTCGATACCACTACCATTATCTTCAAAACGCAGTTTGGCGATACCTGATTCAACCTCAACATTTACCCTGATATTTAGGCGTTTGTCCGCGCGGCGATAGTTAACACTATTGGTAATCAGGTTACGTACTACCTGAGAAAACGCCGCGACATCCAGATTCAGGTACGCATCGGACTCCAAAGAAATTACCGCATTGCTAGCTGCCAAGATAGACAAGAGGTCTTCCTTAGCGAGGTTGAACACTTCAGAAAACGCGACTCGTTTTCGAGTCAGGGGCTTGCTGGATGCTCGCGACAGCTGCAGCAGGTTATCAATCATGTCCCCCATCCGTAATGAAGCATCACAGATACGGCTTAACTGAAATTTCGCCTCGGGGTCGTCAAGCTTGCCCTCCAAGCGTTTCTCCAGTGCGCCCGAGAAGGCAGAGATTTTACGTAGCGGCTCTTGTAAGTCGTGAGAGGCTGAGTAAGCAAAACGCTCTAGAGCCGAGTTTGATTCAGACAGTTTGTTCTCCATCTCTTTGCGCGCAGAAATATCCTCTACCACTGCTATATAGTAGTTGTCGGCTTCCTTAGGGGCGCCGTTTTCGACCAGCGAAACCGTAGTATGACCCCAAATAACATTACCATTCTTGCGAATATAGCGTCTTTCAGTATCGGAGATGTCAATCTCGCCCTCATTCAAGCGCTTAAGGTCTTTCGCCAGTGACTCGGCCTCGTCTTCGTGGATTACATCTGCAAACTGCGTGTTTTCAAGTTCACGTGGTTTATATCCCAAAATTTCACCTAGTTTTGAGTTTGCATTCTTAACACTGCCGTCCAGAGAAATATGTGCAATCCCTACACCTGCCTGCTCAAAGGTTGTAGCATATTCCCGAGCGAGCTTGCGGTTTTCCTCTTCTCGTTCTTTCAGGTCGGTGATATCAAAAAACGCCCCCAACATTTGCTTCGGCTTGCCATTCTCATCCAAGGAATAAACCGAGTCTTTCGAGAATAACCATCGCCAGTAGCCGCCCTTATGGCGAAAACGATACTGGATACCAACGCCCTCGCCACCTTTATTTGCGATCACTTTTTCAAGATGCTTTTGAATCCTTATTTCGTCTTCAGGATGAAACAATGAGAATAAGCTGTTTTCTTGATGGATTTCGTTAAGCTCGTCGAGAGTATAACCGGTCAAATGAGTGTATTCGGGGTTGATAAAAACGTTGCGCGCTTCCTCAAGGTCGTATATGTACAGGCCGGTTAAGGAACGTTCTAATACCTCATTCAAAAAGCGGGTTTTTTCGCTTAACTGGTCCTCTAACTCTTTTAGCGCATTGATATTACTCAGAGTACCCGACATTAACAGTGGCTTGCCGCTCTGATCGTATATTGTGTTCCCCTTACTATGAAACCACTCGTAGTCGCCACTTTGGGTTCTGCCGCGATAAGTCACATCGTACTTTTCCTTGTTCTCTAGATGGCTTTGCAAAACCCGTTCAACTTTTGGCCAATCCTCCGGATGAACATGCTCCTGCCACAAAGAAAAATCCGAGGGGCCATCTTCGCGCCCAATCATGCGTTTTAACTGGGGGCTGTACCAGGTTTTGTTGGTTTGTACATGCCATTCCCAAATTCCATCGTTGGACGCATCTATGGCGCGTTTTACCCGATTGGACATTTCATTCGATTGCCGTTGCTCTTCAGTAAAACCACTGAAATCACTCACGGTAGCGAAAGTATGTTTTTCAGACTCGAACTCATGGACTGACAAACTGATTTGAACATCGACTTTGTGTCCGTCTCGATGCCTGCCCTGCACGACACGACCAGCCGCCATTGCGTGGTGCTGCGACGGATTACTCATATAGCTTTTAACCAAGGCCGGGTGATGACTCACTTCGCTATCCAGCAAACAGGCCAAATCCTTACCAACCAACTCTTCAGTTTGGTAACCGAATAAGCGGGACAAGGCATTATTAGCCATCACAATTTTCTGTTCCGTATCAATCACTAACAAGCCCGTAGGTAAGAGCTCGGTTGCGAATTTAAAGATCGCTTCGGCCTTACGCTCAATTTCAAGGCGCTCGTTTTTAAGCCGTTGGTCATTTGTTTCCTGTAGCGCCATTTCCATCTGCCGAATACTGGGAATGGCAAGTGCGGGCTCCAGGTTTTTATAGACAACAACCGCTGTATATACCGAAACAAAAGCGGTCATCGCTTTGAGAATGCCATGCAAGCCATAACTGGCGTTCCATATATTGTAAATTGACATCAGGTGGGTAATGCCGCAGAACAGTATAAACATCGCAAACAAAACAAAAATCCCTTTAAATTCAAGGTCCTTTCGTTTTTTTATGATGATGATAAGGGCGAAGGGAATCGAAAAATAGGCAACCGCAATGAGTAAATCGGATACGACGTTGATCCAAAGGATATCTGCGCGCCAATTGAAGCAATAGCCATGAGGCATAAACGTATCGGCAAAAAACCGACTGAAAAACTCAGCCACACTAAACTCCATCTTAATTGAACCATCTGTAGCAGGAAGTATGGAAAGAAATGGGCCAATTACAAGTTTAGAGCTAAGAATTTCAAAGGGGTGGGCAAAACCAAGAAGGGCCGGCACAGCTTGTTCAAATCAGCCGTACCGGCCCGCTTCAATACCGCGGTCTAAACCACGGCAAAAGAGTTAGTGGATCGTGATCCGTTTTACGTCGTGCGTAAGCGCATTTTTGTTGCGTGGCATAGTCACTTTGAGTACGCCATCGTTTAGTGACGCACTTATTTCGTCTACCACTACGTCGTCAGGCAAAGCGAGCACACGCTGAAAATGCCCTACGCGTCGTTCAATTCGATAGTAGTACTGATCTTCACTTTCGCTCCGCGCCTCCTTTTCACCGCGGATACATAATACGTCGCCTTGTACTTCGATGACGATATCAGAGGTTTTCAAGCCCGGCACATCTAAGGTGATCTGATAGCTATTTTCGTCCCCCGACACATCGATGCTGGGCTGAAAGCGGCGCATTCGCTCTGCTTCAGCGCTTAAAGGAGCGAAGCCAAGGCTCCCGAACGACTGGAAAGCCTGCTCGAACAAGCGATCAATATCCTGCTGCAAACGACTAATGGGGTGTAAACCGGTCACGGGGTTTGTCACCGCGTTGTCATAGTGGCCGCCTGCCTGATTAACCACGGGGACCGTTCCATCTGTTTGTGGTGCTGTTTCTTCGTGTTTAAACCAGTTCCAGGGGTTCAGTTTTTGTAAGTTCATTTTCATTCCTCCAGCAGCAAAAAAAGTGAACAGGGGCTGCGCCTGAGCGCAGCCCAATTTTTTAAGCCGCCTTTTGCTTGGACGCGTCGGCCGGCTTGTCCTGGTGATGCTCTATCACCTCACTTGCCCCGTTGATGGCAATGGTTCGTGGTTTCATTGCCTCCGGGATTTCTTTTACCAGGCTGATACTTAACAGCCCGTTATTCAGGTCTGCACCCTTAACTTCAACGTAATCGGCCAGATTAAACTTGCGTTCAAACGCACGGTTGGCGATTCCCTGATGCAAGAATCGTCGTTCCTGCTCGGTTTCTTTCTTGCCCCGTACGGTCAATACGCCTTTTTCAACCTGTATATCGAGTTCGCTTTGATCAAAACCCGCAACTGCCAAGGTGATGGCATAGCGGTTATCGTCGACAACCTCAATATTGTAAGGGGGGTACCCCGGGCTTACCGACTCGCTACTTAAAGCGTTATCGAGCAAAGACGCGAGGCGATCAAACCCCACACTGTTACGATAAAGTGGGCTTAAATCAATTGAGTTCATAACATATCCTCCATTAGAAGCAATACGATTTAAATAAGCTCATAACCGGTGCCGCAACGGTGCGCATCACCGGTATTATTTATCTATGAACTGCGCTATATTTTTTCAAGGGCCTAACAAAAAATTCCTCTAAACAGCCGCTTGTGCTCTAATTCCTGACCAGCTAAACCAAGACCTTGGTCTGAGACATCAGCACAACTTAAGCGCACTGGTCGCGCGGCATGAACCCAGAAATTATGCGGGCAAACGTATCTACAGGACAGTTATGGAAGATCAAGCACTTATTTATGCATATCACCTCTCGGGGCCTAAAAAAGCGCAAGCGCTAAGCTGGGACGAAGTAAAGGAAAATCGCTTTGACAATAAGGGAGTGTGGCTACATTTTAACTATACCCACCCTGATACACGTGCCTGGCTCGAAAAAAATCCGGAACTGGATGAACTGGCCGTCAAGTCACTGCTCAATGAGGCGACACGACCTCACACCACACGCCACCAAAACTGCACGGTGCTGACACTCAGGGGGATCAACCTGAACCCGGGGTCCGACCCCGAAGATATGGTCTCGATCCGTATTTGGGCCACATCCAAGACGATTATTACCGCCCGAAACCGACGTTTGTTGTCGACGCAGGATATTGTGCAACAAATTGAACGTGGCGATGGCCCGGAAACCCCCGGTCAGTTCATCTCTAACCTGGCAGAGCGGCTCATCGCACGTATGCAGTCGGTGATCGGCGACATGGAAGAAAAGGTTGAGGAAATCGAAGAGCTTTCTCTTGAACACGACCCGCGCGCATTGCGCAGCCAAATAGCCGATATCCGGAGGCAAGCGGTATCACTAAGACGCTATCTCAAGCCGCAAAAAGAAGCCATGGAGCGCTTACTTGAAGACGACATCGAACTATTTAGCCACGATGACAAGAAAAAGCTGGCAGACACAATTAACCATTTAACGCGCTATCTGGAAGAACTGGAAGCAATGCGTGACCGTGCAGCCATCACCCAAGAGGAATTAGCAGGTGCCGTCAACGAGCAACTGAACAGCAGAATGTATGTGCTGTCTATCGTTGCGGCTTTGTTTCTGCCACTGGGTTTTTTGACCGGGCTACTCGGCATCAACGTTGGAGGCATTCCCGGAGCGGAATACGACAATGCATTTTTAGCCTTTTGCTTGTTACTCTCTGGCTTAGTTGCCGCTCAAGTGCTGATATTCCGTGTCAAAAAGTGGTTCTAATCCAACTGGCTTTGACGCTGCCGCAAGGCTTCAAACAGGCAAACCCCGGTCGCGACTGATACGTTAAGACTACTGACGCTGCCCGTCATTGGAATTTTTGTCAGATGATCGCAATGCTCACGCGTTAATCGTCGCAGGCCGGTGCCTTCAGCACCCATTACCAAGGCCATTGGCCCCTTGAGGTCGGACTGATAAATAGTTTGTTCGGCCTCACCCGCGGCACCGGTAATCCAAATGCCCCTGTCCTGCAACCACCTCATGGTTCGGGCAAGATTAGTCACGCGTATTACCGGCACATGTTCCGCCGCCCCCGACGCCACATTTTTAGCCACCGCATTCAGCGGAGCCGATTTGTCTTTGGGCACAATCAGCGCATGCACTCCCGCTGCATCAGCAGAACGCAGACAGGCACCAAGATTATGCGGGTCGGTTACCGAGTCGAGAATCAATAAAAATGGCGCAACGCCTAGATCATTTAAAATTGTTTCAAGATCGCCTTCGTCTTTCTCAGGCTCAGCCCTTACCAGCGCAACTATGCCTTGGTGCCGTCCCTTAACCAACTTATCGAGCTCCTTGCGTGGAACATACTCGTAAGCCACATCAAACTGAGCAGCCAATTGCATCAGCCGCGCCAAACGATGATCTTCGCGACCCTGCGCCACTTTTAACTCAATAATCGCGCCAACATCCTTGTTGATCAGTGACTCTACGGCATGTAGGCCAAATACCGTATCCGGCAAATTCTGACTCATTTTGGTTTCCCGGGTTTATTTTTTAGGTTTTCGTTTACGCGGCGAGGCTGGCTTTGCGCCAGGTACAGAAGGGCTTTTTGGCATATCCCCACGCGTTTTTTTTGCGCTACCACTCTTTGCTTTACCTTTCTTTCCGCTTTGGCTGCTTGATTTTCCGGCGCCTTTTTTACCACTCGCAGCGGTCTTTTTGCCACGCGATGAAGACGCTTTTAACTTAGCGCGCGTAGTTTCGTTAGCGCCTTTTTCATCTTTGCTATGCAAGCGCCGTTTTGCTTTGGATCTTGGCTCTGCACTCATAACCAGCAAATCAACTTTTCTGTCGTCAAGGTCAACTTTCGCAACCTGAGCGACCACTTTGTCTCCTAAACCGTAGCGCGTGCCCGAGCGCTCCCCTATCAAACGATGCTTCTGCGCATCAAATTGATAGTAGTCGCTGCTCAATGACGAAACATGCACCAGACCTTCAACATATAGGTCGGCCAGCTCGACGAAAAACCCGAAGCCTGTCACTCCCGAAATAATGCCTTCAAATACTTCACCGACATGATGCTGTAAATATTCGCATTTCAACCAACTGACAACGTCCCGCGTTGCGTCATCGGCACGCCGTTCGGTCATCGAGCAGTGCTCACCCAAGGCAACCATGGCCGCCAAGTCGTAACGGTAGGGATACTTGTTCAGTTCCAAGCCCTTCGGGCGCTTAACCTGATTACAGGCTTTATCGCTATAAATCACCGACTTAATAGCCCGGTGAACAAGCAAGTCTGGGTAACGCCGAATGGGGGAGGTGAAATGCGCATAGTGTTCGTATGCAAGACCAAAGTGGCCTTTTTCTTCGGGGCTATACACCGCTTGGCTCATTGATCGCAGCATCACCGTTTGAATCACACTGAAATCCGGACGATCCTTGATTTGCGACATCAAGCCTTGATAGTCCGCAGGGGCAGGTTTTTCACCACCCGTAAGCTGCAAGCCGAGCTCACTTAAGAATGAACGCAGATTTTCGAGCTTCTCTGCTCCCGGCCCTTCGTGAACACGGTATAGTGCTGGCAGCTTTTGTTTCGCCAGAAACTCTGCTGTCGCAACGTTAGCACACAGCATGCATTCTTCTATCAACTTATGCGCATCGTTTCGCTCAGTTGGAACAATTGCTTCTATTTTGCGGCCTTCACCAAACACGATTCTGGTTTCTACTGTTTCGAAATCGATGGCACCGCGCTCTGCACGTCGGCCATGCAGTACTTTATATAGTGCATATAAGGCATGCAGTTCGGGCAGCCGGTCAGCAAAGTCCTCACAGAGCTGAATACCCTCGGGGCTATCCGGTGTCTCCAGAATTGCGCCGACCTGGTTATAGGTCAAACGAGCGTGGCTGTGCATCACCCCTTCATAAAATGTACTGTGGGTGACTTTGCCCGCTGGCGAAATATCCATTTCGCAGACCATACATAAGCGATCCACATTTGGGTTCAAAGAGCACAACCCGTTCGACAAGACTTCGGGTAGCATGGGAACAACGTGGTCAGGGAAGTACACCGATGTACCGCGTCTGTTCGCTTCGAGGTCCAGCGCTTGTTGTGGTTGCACATAATGGCTGACATCCGCTATGGCAACATAGAGTCGCCAAGCTCCGTCGGGCTGCCTTTGGCAGTAAACCGCATCGTCAAAATCACGGGCATCTTCGCCATCGATGGTGACCAAAGGCAAATGACGAATATCAATTCGCTGCTGTTTGTCGGCTTCACTTACTTCAGGCCGCAAGGCCGCTACCGCAGCTTGCACATCGGCAGGCCATTCAAATGGAATATTATGCGCTCGAATAGCGACATCAATTTCCATTCCCGGTGCCATGTGGTCGCCCAGCACCTCTTTTACCCTGCCCGTCGCATGACTGCGTTTTGAGGGATGCTGCAGAATATCGACCACAACATACTGTCCGTGTTTTGCGTCTGCGCTTTCACCTTCGGGAATCAGTACCTGCTGAGCGATACGCGAATTTTCTACCTCTACAAAGGCTACACCGCCCTCTCTAAACAAGCGCCCCACAAGCTGAGAAGTATTGCGCTCCAACACATCAACAATAACAGCGTGCCCTTTGCCCTTTTGGTCGGAGTCCACTCTTACCAACACGCGATCACCATCAAATACCAATTGCATCTGACGCGCCGACAGGTATAGGTCTTCGCCTTCGCCATCACGTTTTACGAAACCAAAACCATCGCGATGCCCGATGACAGTGCCTTTGATAAGATTCACCTTGGAGACCGGAAGATATTGCTGCCTTCGATTACATACCAGCTGCCCATCGCGTGACATGGCAATCAAACGCCGTCGCAAGGCTTCAAAATTTTCCGGCGATTCGAGATTGAGTTCCGAAGCTAATTCAGGGTGTGTCGCCGGACCACTGCGGGCATCGAGGTGTGCCAGAAGAAATTCGCGACTTGGAATCGGATTGTCGTAATTGCTAGCTTCGCGTGAGGCGTGCGGATCAGAGGATGTGGTACGAGTCGTGTTAGAAGGGTCTGTTTTTTTGGACTTAGTCATTCATTTCCATGCAGTTATTGTATTAGAACCGTGAGTATAGCCTGTATTCGCTCTGGCTGCGATACCACTGCCAACAAACAAGGCGAGGGCCGTTCATGCCCCATCGCTTGGCCACCCCTCCGTCGGCAGGTGTTTAAAACCTTTGGCAAGGTAATGCATCTGGTCTTCGAGTATGTGGTGGTTCTGCAAATACAGAAGCTCCGAAAAAGTCGGTTTAAATGGCACCGCAAGCAAAGGCATACGCGCTTCTTCGGGTAAACGGGCGCCCTTTCGTTGATTACATGTTCTGCACGCGGTGACCACGTTGGTCCAGCGGTCCAAGCCTCCTCTGGAGCGAGGTTGAATATGATCGCGAGTAAGGAACTCGCGCGCGAAACGGTCGCCACAATACATACAGATATGCTGGTCACGTCTAAACAGGTATTTATTGAGCAGGGGAATGTTTATCGCATGTCGTTTCACTGAACCGTCGACAGCCATAATCGGTGACAGGTGAATAATAGAGCGCTTGCCGCAACGGTTGAGTCCGCCCCGCATAGTCAAACGCTGATCACCGAAAGCCCATAGGACTTTGCCATTACAGACCAGACTGGTCGCCATTTCTTTACTCATCCAACGAATGGGACGACCTGTTTTATCTATTTTTAACACCACCAGATTGCGCATACGCTTGCCCCGGTTCAAGTTAATTGCACCAGAAGAACAGCAGATCATCAATCAATCTTCAGTCGGTAGGAAAACGAGACTACCCCACCTTTATGACGCTTTCGAGGCAAACTACACCTCAGCATCATACCACTCCAAGTATAGGTTAAAAATCAAACAAATATCACATTACATCGGCGGAGATAGCGCCTTCCATCCACAAACACCATGACCATTTGTTCAAAATGTGTACTAGATCGCGCCACAAAATGTACATTTATTAACCACCACTGTAGAGTTTCTACTTAAGCTTTATGACTAGCTATCACTGCGTGACGCGCACTCAGCATACGGTCTTAGACAAACAAGCAGTAACAGTAAGAGGTCGCCGATGACGAGTCATCAAGGCAGTTCAGCCAATCAGAGCAACGCCCGTCTAAACAAGACTGTGCAACTCCCGAATTTTGACGCGCTACGAGAATTGGCAGAAGCCAACCCGACTGAACTTGAGTCCTTACGAAGCCGCTTATGCCAAGAGCTGATTGAGTCTGTCCCTCGCAGCAACAGAGCGAGGCTACTAGGCATACAATTTCAAATCGACATGGAGCGGCGTCGACATAAGAACGCACTGGGACTCTGCGTCAAGCTTTCACAAATGATGAACGAGTCCCTATGCCAGCTAGCGCAATGTTACGAATCATCGAGCAGGCACATACCAATGGAGCCCGATTACCTGGCCAGTGTCACACCTTTATTCCCTTCGACTCCGTCGGTGTAAAACCAGAGTTTCGATTCGCCTCTGGGCTGTAATCGCGCCTTAAGTCATGCTTTAATAGCCTCCCAAACGGATTCACACCAGCATGAGAATCCCCTGTATTCATCCTTTTCTGAACTCAAAAGAAGCCTGTTTGTGAGAGCTATCGACCCCCAACATTACTACCGAAACTTTATTCACCCCCGATACTGGGGAACCTGGATGCTCATTTTCGTGCTCTACCTTGTGTCGTTTTTGCCCTACAGACAGAAGATAAAACTGGGTACCTGGTTAGGGAAAAAACTCTATAAAATTGGCGGTAGCAGGCGGCGCACGGCCGAGGGAAATATTCGTGCGTGCTTTCCTGAACTTAGCGCCAAAGAGCAAGATGAAATGGTTCTGCAGTCGTTCATATCAAATGCCACAGGCTATGTAGAAAGTACAATTGCATGGTGGCGACCGGTAAAACCCTTTATCGACAAATTACAAGTACATGGCATTGAACATGTCGAAGAAGCCAAACGACGCGGCAAAGGGGTATTACTGGTAGGCGGGCACTTCAGTATTATGGATTTTGCCGGCCCGCTGGTACACCACTGTGTCGGTTTCAACTATATGTATCGCCCGCAGAACAACAAGCTCATGGATGCGCTGGTTGAGCGCTCCCGCAGACGTTACAGCGGCCATAGCTTTACCAAGCGGCAACTCAAAGACATGATTGAGTTTATCAAACAAGGCAACCTCGTCTGGTACGGCCCCGATCAGGACTTGGGACTCAAACGTGGCGTATTCGCCCCCTTCTTTGGTGTGCAGGCCGCGACACTGACTACACCCGCCTGGATCGCCCGTGAAACCGGCGCAAGTGTATTGCAGATAAGCCAGTTCAGGGAGGGCGATGGTGTATACAGCGTGCATTTCACGCCTATACTCGAAGGCTTTCCGTCAGATGACGAAGTAGAGAATGCCACGCGCCTAAACGCCGGACTCGAAGCGGGAATTCGAATTCACCCGGAACAATACCTGTGGCTGCATCGCCGCTTTAAAACCCGGCCAGAGGGCGAACCCAGCATCTACAACTAAAGCGACCGCAAACCAAGTACTGCAAGATAGAAGCAAGCAGAACTACATAATTAGCGAGCAACAAAAAAGCCCCGCAGCTTGCGCTGTGGGGCTTTTTTACGAAAGTCGTATGACTACTTTTCGTTACGCGCTTTGGCTTCTGCAATCACTTCTTCAGCAACATTTGCAGGGCAAGGCATATAGTGCGAGAACTCCATAGAGAACTGACCACGGCCAGATGTCATGGTACGCAAGTGACCAATGTAGCCAAACATTTCGGCTAGTGGTACATCCGCTTTAACACGCACGCCTGTTACGCCAGCTTCCTGATCTTTGATCATGCCACGGCGACGGTTCAAGTCACCAATAACATCACCAACGTGATCTTCAGGTGTGAATACATCAACCTTCATTACAGGCTCAAGCAACTGTGGGCCAGCTTTAGGCATAGACTGACGGAAAGCGCCTTTCGCCGCGATCTCAAATGCAATTGCCGAGGAGTCAACCGCGTGGAAACCACCGTCGTACAACTCAACTTCTACATCCAGTACAGGGAAGCCAGCCAATGGGCCTTGCTCCATCATGCCTTTAAAACCTTTCTCGATGGCAGGGAAGAATTCCTTAGGAACGTTACCACCTACAACCGTTGACTCGAAGCTGAAGCCACTACCCGGCTCGCCTGGCTTGATGCGGTAATCGATCTTACCAAACTGACCAGAACCACCCGACTGCTTCTTGTGCGTGTAGCTGTCTTCGATTGGCAGGGTAATCGTTTCGCGGTAAGCAACCTGTGGCTGACCGACTTCCAGTTCAACACCGTAAGTACGCTTCAGGATATCTACTTTGATATCAAGGTGCAGCTCACCCATTCCCTTAAGAATGGTTTCACCGGAATCTTCGTCTGTTTCAACAATGAACGAGGGATCTTCAGCAACCATTTTACCAATCGCCACACCCATTTTCTCGGTAGAGCCTTTGTCTTTTGGCTTAACCGCAATAGAAATAACCGGCTCAGGGAAGATCATTGGCTCAAGCGTACATTCGTTCTTAGGATCACACAGCGTATGACCAGTTTGTACGTTCTTCATGCCCACGATCGCGATGATGTCACCAGCTTGAGCGTGATCAAGCTCGGTACGGTCATCGGCGTGCATTTCTACCATTCGACCAATTCGCTCCGTTTTGCCGGTGAAGGAGTTCAGGATAGTGTCACCCTTGTTCAGCTTACCAGAGTAAATACGGATAAAGGTCAAGGCACCGAAGCGATCGTCCATTATCTTAAACGCAAGTGCGCGGAAAGGTTCGTCAACCGACACAGTTGCAACTTCGCCCGTTGCTTCACCTGTTTCCGCGTCAGTCAAAGGCTGCGCATCAACTTCTGTTGGCGAAGGCAAGTAGTCAACAACGGCGTCCAATACCAACTGGATGCCTTTGTTCTTGAATGCAGAACCACAATAGGTTGGGAAGAAGTCGAGCTTACGTGTACCTTCACGGATACAGCGCTTGATTTCATCTTCTGTTGGCTCGGTACCTTCTTCAAGGTAAGCCATCATCAAGTCTTCATCTTGCTCAACTACCGTTTCGATCAGCTGCTCGCGATACATTTTTGCATCGTCAACCATATCTGCTGGAATATCGGTAATCTCGTAGTTTTCTGGCAGCCCGGTATCATCCCAAACAAAGGCTTTCTGGCTCAGTACGTCAACCACACCTTTAAAGTCATCTTCGATACCGATAGGCAATGTCATGACCAAAGGATTTGCACCCAGTACGTTACGTACCTGATCTACCACGCGGTAGAAGTCGGCACCCATACGGTCCAGCTTGTTTACGAAAATTAAACGAGCTACCTCGGAGTCGTTCGCGTAGCGCCAGTTGGTTTCTGACTGAGGCTCAACACCGCCAGACCCACAAAATACGCCCACACCGCCATCGAGCACTTTCAGAGAACGATATACTTCAACGGTGAAGTCAACGTGCCCAGGTGTATCGATGATGTTCATACGATGATCTTTCCAGAAACAGGTTGTTGCAGCTGACTGGATAGTAATACCCCGCTCAGCTTCCTGTTCCAT
>JBFJVR010000020.1:0-13441 GCA_041624095.1 Oleiphilaceae bacterium | reverse complement strand
GACTCTGACCCCAATTATCCTGACCCCAATTATCTCCCAATTACCTGACCCCAATTATCAGCAAAAATAATAATCAACGGAGCGGGCCATGAATGCATCCGACTTATTTGTGAATGCGCTTGAAAAAGAAGGTGTCGAGGTCATCTATGGTGTGCCGGGTGAAGAAAATCTTGATTTTCTTGAGGCCTTGCGCAAATCCAGCATTAAGCTGATTTTAACCCGACACGAGCAGGGTGCTGCGTTTATGGCGGCCACCTACGGTCGCTTAACCGGCAAGGCTGGTGTGTGTATTGCGACCTTGGGGCCGGGAGCGACCAATTTTGTGACCGGCGCTGCCTATGCCCAGCTTGGTGCTTTCCCGATGATTATGATTACTGGGCAGAAACCGATTAAGCACAGTAAGCAGGGGCAGTTTCAGATAGTCGATATTGTTGACATGATGAAACCCCTGACCAAATTTACCAAGCAAATCGTCAACGTAAATATGATTCCCAGTATTGTACGTGAGGCGTTCCGTCGCGCCGAAGAAGAGCGCCCCGGTGCAGTGCATCTTGAGCTACCCGAAGATGTCGCCGCAGAACCCTTAAATGCCAAAACCACCCCTGTTTTTGAGAAGAGTCGCACGCGTATCCCGCATGCCGACCACGAAATTATTGATGAGGCGGTGGACATGATTCGCGCCTCTAAGTTCCCGCTCTTATTGGTAGGAGCGGGTGCCAATCGAAAACGCGTCAGCGAAGCTTTGACGAGGTTTGTCGACGAAGTGGGTATTTACTTTTTTAACACCCAAATGGGCAAAGGGGTGATAGATGAGCATTCTCCCAGGTTTATCGGCACTGCGGCGTTGTCAGACAATGATTATATTCACTGCGCGATAGATCGAGCTGACCTGATCGTGAATGTCGGCCACGATGTCATCGAAAAGCCTCCTTTCTTTATGGAACACGGCGGCAAAAAAGTCATTCATATTAATTTCAATTCCGCTTCTGTCGATAACGTTTATTTTCCACAACTTGAGGTGGTGGGCGATATTGCTAGCACCATCAATGCCTTGGGAGCTAAACTCGGGCGGCTGGAACGAGATTTCGCTTACTTTGAGCGCGTAAAGAACGAACTGAATGCGCGTATCAAAAGTGAGGCAGCCTACGATAGTTTTCCGATTAAACCGCAGCGCTTCGTAAGTGATGTGCGCTCGGTCTTGCGCAATGAAGATATTGTCGCCCTCGATAACGGTGTGTACAAAGTTTGGTTCGCACGAAATTACCCTGCGTTTCAGCCCAATACCATTCTTTTGGATAATGCATTGGCCACTATGGGGGCGGGCTTGCCTTCAGCGATGGAAGCGGCGCGCTTGTACCCCGGAGCTCGCGTCATGGCCGTTTGTGGAGACGGTGGCTTTATGATGAACTCTCAAGAACTCGAAACTGCAGGCAGGCTCGGTCTGAATCTGGTGGTATTGATTTTGAACGACAACGCCTTTGGCATGATTCGCTGGAAGCAATACGCCATGGGCTTCGACGATTACGGCCTCGAGTTTAACAATCCCGACTTTGTTAAGTATGCCGAAAGTTATGGCTTGAAGGGCCATTGTGTTAGTCGTACTGAAGACTTTGCTCCTCTATTGAACCAGTGCTTTGAAGACGGCGGCGTGCATATTGTCGAACTGCCGGTTGATTACACAGAGAATACGAAAGTGTTGATCGACGAACTGGCCAACAAAGTCTGTGTTATATAGTCGCTAAAATTTCGAATGTTTTGTCCATATGTTATCGGCAAGCCCTGCGCTGTTTTTGCTGAATAAAATTTAACCATTCCCCGTGTTTTATTGATCGACATGGTAGTGGCAGTGGTCGCATACTGCGCGCGTTTACCACCACATGCCTGAAGGAAAAACAGCGTGTATAAAACCATTATTGTTGTCGATAGCGACGACACTGGCTTAGCGGAAGCCTATCCTAACGTCATCAGTTTTGAGCAGTATCTGCGTGACTATCCCAAGCGGAGCGAGCCAAAAACTCGCATTATTAATCTCTGCGATACGGCGCATTATCTCAGTAAGGGCTACTATTGCTCCTTGCTGGCAGAAGCCAGAAATCACGCAGTGTTGCCCAGTGTCAAAACGATTAATGCCCTGCGTCGGGTGAACGACAATACGGCAGAGCTGGACGTTTTTTTGAGTGAGGAATCCGTCGAGCCGCCGTGCCTGTTGTATTTTGGCAAGACGGAAGACCCAGCGCACAAAAAGATTGCCAGCCGTATCTTCGGGCAGTATGCCGCCCCCTTGTTAAAGCTCAGCATGCAAACAGGTAAAAGCATGCGTATCGACCAGCTTTCTCTGGCCCAACTTTCAGCAGTTGAGCGCCAGCGTTTTATCGAACGTCTGGATGAGTTTACGCGCACCGTATGGCGGATTAACCGCCGACAAAAACATTATCGCTGGGACATGGCAATTCTGGTAAAACCGGATGACCGTATTCCTCCCAGTAATAAGGAAGCGCTCAGTCGTTTCGTGAAAGCCGCAGCCAAGCATGATATTCATGCCGAGCTGGTGACTGCCGAAGAACTTAAATACATCTCGCATTACGATGCTTTGTTTATCCGCGAAACCACCGCGATAGATCACTATACCTATGAGCTGGCATGCAAGGCCGAAAAGCACGGGCTGGTCGTGATAGATGACCCAAGTTCGATTCTGCGCTGTTGCAATAAGGTTTTTCTGCACGACGCCTTTAGTTATCAGAAAGTACCCAGTTTAAACACCCGGGTAATAGGCAGTGCGAGTGACTCGGCGATTGAAGAATTAGAGAAGGCGTTCACTTACCCCCTGGTGCTGAAAATGCCTGAAGGTTCATTTTCGAATGGTGTCTTCAAAGTAAGCAATAAGACGGAGCTAAAACAGCAGCTTGAACGTTTATTTCAACAAAGTGCCTTGGTGCTGGCACAGGAATACCTGTATACCGAGTTTGACTGGCGTATCGGTATCCTTAACGGCAGAGCGATCTATGCGTGCCGCTACTTGATGGCGCGCAACCACTGGCAGATCTATAACCATAGTGCGAAACGCTTTACCTCGGGCGATTTTGAAACCCTGCCAACCTTTGAAGTGCCCAGAAGTGTGCTGGATGCTGCCTTAAAAGCGGCGAGCACAGTGGGTGACGGCTTATATGGTGTTGATGTAAAAGAACTCGATGGGAAGGCCTATGTGCTTGAGGTCAACGACAATCCGAGCATTGAGCATAAAATTGAAGATGCTTACCTTGGGGACGAGCTTTATATGCAGATTATGTCGGAATTCAAACGCCGCCTCGAGGTCAGAGGGCAGGGTTAATATGCCCTGCTGGCTGCTATCGTGAAGGAGTTATTGATGGGTTTTCGTAAAGCGCGCGCCACCGACCTGGAGCAATTGTTGGCAATTGAAGCAGCGTGTTTCAGCATCGACCGTTTGAGTAAGCGAAGTTTTCGGCATTGGATTTCGGCTGAACATGGTGTATTGATCGTCGCCGAAGACGCAAGGCATAAGTTGTTGGGCTACGGCTTGTTATGGTGCCATCAGGGGACTCGGCTCGCGCGTTTATACTCGCTCGCAGTATTACCAGAGCTCCAGGGGCAGGGGGTTGCACAGCAATTACTGGTCAAACTTGAAGCCGCAGCTCGGGACAAAGCACGGGTGTATTTGCGGCTTGAAGTCGCCAAGAATAACGAGGCAGCGATACGCTTATACGAGCGCGCGGATTATCGCGTGTTTGGTGAATATTCCGATTACTATGAGGACCACAGTGACGCCTACCGCATGCAAAAAAAGATCGTTTCTGTTGATGCCTCGCGCATTGAACGGCTGACGCCCTGGTACCAGCAAACCACAGAATTCAGTTGTGGTCCTGCTGCCTTGATGATGGCGATGGCGAGCCTTGATGAACATTGCCAGCCAGAGCAGATGCAAGAGCTGGATATATGGCGCGAAGCGACCACGATTTTTATGACCTCTGGGCATGGTGGTTGCCACCCTATCGGGTTGGCGCTTGCCGCCCAACGTAGAGGCTATCAGGCGCAGGTTTTGCTTAATACCGAACAGCCCTTGTTTATCGACGGTGTTCGTTCGGCGTATAAGAAAAATATCATGCAGCGGGTTCACGAGCACTTTGCCGCACAGGCAGTCGCCGCAGGTGTGCGCTTGCGCTATCAAGATTTCTCACTTGCCCAGATAGACGAATTGCTCGCGAGTGACCATGCTGTAATGATGTTGATCAGCACCTACCGGCTAGACGGGAAAAAAGCCCCGCACTGGGTTACCCTGAGCAATATAGATGATCGTTATCTCTATGTGCACGACCCCGACCTTGACGCGGACACGCAATTACCCATTGACTGCCAGTATGTACCGATTTGTCGTGACGACTTTGAAAAAATGTCGACCTTCGGTAGTAGTAAGCTACGCACTGCCGTGGCAATCAAAAAAGTGTAAGTGAAAACAGGATGGTTTGAGCGAAGTGTTTTTAAATGCCTAGTTTTTCAGGTGCGCCATATAGCGAGCGATAATCGAAGGCAGGTGGGTTTCGCGTAGCTCGCCAATGGTGTCCCATATCTTTTCGGCCATTTCAGGGTGCTTGCGGTAGAACTCCTTGCTGATCAGAATGTAATAGTTCTTTTCGCTAAGCGGTGGTTCAAGAGGATTTATTTGATCAAATATTTTGGGATACCGCGATAAAAGATAGTTAGTCTGGCTTTGGTGCGAAATCGCGCCTTCTGCTCTGCCCAGAGCAAGCATTCTTAGGATCTTCTCGACGCCACCGCTATGCTCGGTTACTTCGACTCCCTCTTTTCTTAAGTCTGCAACAATAGAGTAACCAAGCGGAGCAATAAGTCCTTTGCCTTGGTTAATAATTCTGTTTCTAAGAGGGTCATAAGAAATGTTGGAACTTTTTTTAGCATAGATGCGATATATATCTGAAGTGATTCGTCTTTGAGGGTCGATCTGCCCCTCTGTTGTTGAAGGGAAAACCCCGAGTTCCTTGCGACTTTCACGAAACGAACTGTTTATTCCTGACACCAGATTTTGCTTCAGGTAGGCTTTGCAGCGGTTCCAGGGTAAACGCACGAAGCTCACTTTGATGGGTAGCCGCGCGTCAACCAAGCGGAGTATTTCAACATAGGTGCCGGGGTTCTGATCGGGGACTGTTTGCCCATTTCCCATAAACGAAGGGAAACCTTCTTGCGTATCGTAGGCAAATACGAACTCTATATCGTCTTTTGCTTGGGATAAACCGCAGAAGAAGAGCAGGGTAAGGCAGGGTAATAGCCACGTTCGTTTCATGATGCTGCTTATTTCAGGTTGACCTTTAATTATAGTACCAATTGCGGAGTTTGCTCAGCTTAGCTGTGGCAACGCTGGGACCTTCACCAGCTATTCAGCGCAAAGCTAGTCACTTGTTATCACCAGATCCCCCAAATCGTGAGTATTTTTCTTTGTTGGGGACGGAGGCGTTGTTTTAGGCCCGTATTATCGGGCTTGGTAGCTGCTTAGGTGGGGACGGAGGCGTTGTTTTAGAGGAGTTGTTTTATGGAATATCCAGCTTAGGTGTTGAGACATCTACAGCCACTTTGCTTGATCAAAGTGGCGCAAAATCATCGTCCTACGCGACGCGTTTCCTTGCTGCACTGATCAAGCTGGCGCCGCGGGAACTCACGCTTCGCGCTCAAACAGCCCGCGACTTAACCCAGCTTGATTGCGCTTAGCATCGGGCGTAGCTGAAGGACGCGTCGGGGGCCAACGACGGGGACTGCGCTCTTTTTGGGGACGGAGGCGTTGTTTTTGGCCCGTATTATCGGGCTTGGTAGCTGCTTAGGTGGGGACGGAGGCGGATTAGCTCGCACTGATAAAGCCCGTGCGATTGCGTTTAGCTTTTTGCGTCAGAGTACTAATGTCGAAGGCTAAACGTTTTACGCCGAAGTCAGGAATCTTGGTGTATCAGAAGCAAGGTAGCAGATAAATCCAGCGCCTAAGCGAGCTTCTGTGCGGCTATTTGGTTTTCTCTTTCGTCATTGAGTGGTGTATCGAGTAAGTAGGTCTCAAGAAAGGCCTTTAATTCCCCCCGTGCCGCGACTTTCACCAATACGTCGTGCACTTGAGGCTCCTTAAAGCTCAGGCTGGCAAGCTCACTTCGACACAAGCATGCGATGATTTTCGCCGAACGGCGATCTCGCTTGCTATCGTTTGCGAAGGTAAGCCTCACTTTTGGGTGGTGGCCTGAGCGTGCATAGCGCCAGAAGTTGAATACTCTCTCAAAAAAATACGCAGGGTGTTTTTTAAAACGGTAAAAACGGCTGCTAATGCTCAATGCCAGCTCGGCTTTAAGGCGGTGCGCTGCCAAAATCGCCGGATAGCCACCTGCACTGAAGCCAAGCGTACGAATGCTGTGGTAGGCTTGAACGGTTTTATGATTCGCCAGCCAGTGTATTAATTCATGGATATTCTCACCCAAAAACGGGACGCCAAGGTGATAGCTCTCATCGAGGGGTTCACTAATCACCAGCATGTCATAACGCGAAGCATCCAGATGCTGCATGATTGCCGCGTTAGGTATGTCGCAGCCTCTTCCACCTCGCCCTGCAAAGCAAAGTAGCAGTGTCTTCTTGGAAGGTGAGCCTTGCCCGGTAAAATAGTATGCAGTGGGTGCCAGTCGTTTGAATACGAACGTTTCGGCGTGGCGTTTTTATTCTTGCTGAAACAGTATGTCGAAGTGTTGTAACCAGACGATAATGGCTGACTTCAATGCCTGATCAAGCATTTCGGGAATGAGTTCAGCTCGTCCGTGTTGCTCAATCAGCTCTTGGCATTGTGCCGGTGTCAGGCGATGTTTGAGTAAATGACTGGCTTTGTTGAAAGCCGTGATCGAGTCGCAGCGGCGCAGTAGTCGCCAAAATAGACGAACGGCATAGGGTGCACCGGCATACGCTGCGTTAGTAGAGCGTGCAATGCTGCGGGCAGAGAAAGGCATGCTCGACGACTTGTGTTGGGAGCACTCCGAGTCAGCGGCCAAGGCAAGCTCAACAAGTTGCTCGAGGCTGTCGAGTTGTGCCAGTTCTTCGAAGTTGATAAGCACGCCATGATTTACCTCTAATGCGACCAGCAGATTCATCCGCGCCAGCGAGTCTAGGGTAAGGTCTTCGATAAAGATGTCTTTATGGGACTGCTCGAATGCCTTTAGCAATGCCGGCTTAATGTTAATACGCGAAGTAGTCGATAGGACGTCAGCCAGAGTTTGACGAAGCCGATCGCGAGTAAGGGGGCGTTTGTGCGCCTCTATTTGCGCCTCTTTCCGCGAGATTTTA
Source organism: Oleiphilaceae bacterium (assembly GCA_041624095.1). GTDB lineage: Bacteria > Pseudomonadota > Gammaproteobacteria > Pseudomonadales > Oleiphilaceae > PZPK01. The sequence continues at coordinate 6,112 of JBFJVR010000020.1, read as the reverse complement.
CCGCTGCTATTGCGTGGGATTCGCTCAACAAGGATAAACTGGCGCGGGCAGCGCGAGCCTAATCGGTCTTGGCTAAATTGTTCAATAGATTGCTTTGACGCTTCGGACTTAGTATTCGGGACGACCAATGCAACAGGGATGTTGCCATGATTGGCAGACTCCTTGGGTACCACGGCAGCATCCAGCACCATAGGGTGTTGGCACAAAACGGCTTCGATATCCTGCGGGTAGATATTCATGCTGTTAAACACGAACATATCATCTCGCCGACCACAGACAAATATGCGCTGTTTGTCATCCAGATAGCCGATATCACCAGTAAAGAACCAGCCGTTTTGTAAACGCAGCTGAGTTTGTTCTTCCTGCTTGAAATAACCGCGAAACATGCCCTTGCAGCGTATTGCGATTTCACCCTGTTGCCCAACGCCAAGAGGGGATTTATTTGTGTCGACTATTTGGACTTCGATGCCGGGCAAGGGCTGGCCGACACTTTCGCCTGCTTGTTCGTCGTCGGGGTCGGTAAAAGCGATGGCTCCGGTTTCTGTTGTGCCATAGCCCGCTTTTAATTGCTGCGTGATTCTATTCCTGAGTTCGGCCCTGAGTGTTAGGGGAACATGAGAGCCGCCAAGTTTAAGGCAAATATGAGACAGTTTGTCGGTCTCTTTGGCGGCCAGTAAGGCTTGCGCCTGTATGGCAGAAACGTGTAAGGCAGTTATGCCGGTACGCAGGCAATCATTGACGATGCTCTCGGGCGCATTGTCGATGAACACATTACAGGCTCCCATAGCGACACAATAGAGGCGATGGCGCTTGGCAAAGTTGTGTTGAATGTTTGCCAGGCAGGCAAAGCGTTCTTGTGGAGATTGGATATGGCGATGGGCCTGAGCGACGAGGTCGCTACTGTGGTGAATGACTAGCTTGGGCTTGCCTGAGGTACCCGAGGTCGTAAACAGCAAGGCCGCGTCGTGTCTGCTGTGAGAGTCTTCTATGGCTAGCGCTGGTTGAGTGAGATAGGCTAGCTTGTGACTTGTGCCGCTACCTAAGACGTCGCTGGCAAAAGTCTCATCCAATTCAACATCCGCATTACCTTGTTGCAGCATCGCCAGCTGGGATGCTCGCGATTCATATGTGGGTACGCTAAAGCTGGTCGCGCCTATGTGGTCAAGTGCCAGACTGTAGATCAGGTGTTGTACTTGATCCTCGCAGCAGATGCCTACGGAGGTGCTTTCTATAATGCCCTTGCGGTACAAAACCTCAGCCTGAGCTAAAACCAGTTGAGCCAATTCGCGATACGTGATCGTATCTGAAGGCGTCACGATGGCCGAGTTGAGCGGCGCTTCCCTTGCGTGAGCATAGAGGCGCGCTACTAAACTACAGTTCTCAGTCATTACGGCGCAGGGCTTATGAAAGCGCGGTTCATTTTTCGATGCGGAATAAAACGTGTAAAGGCTCATTCTGCAACGGCGAGAAGAAGGCTTCGTCGAGTTCTACCAGCTCGGGCGTCACGCTCAGTTCGGTGACCTCAGGCATTTTGCTAAAGCCCGCTTTGCGCAAGCTCGTAAAATAATCGCTAAAGGTTTTATGAACACACTGCACGTGCAAAGGTTCGCCATCGCGCTTCCAGATTTCACCTTCAAGTTGCTGGTCTACATCGGTAAAGTAATTTTTGCCTTCCGACGAAAAGTAAAACGGCGGTGCTTGTTCTGAGCGCACAAAGGGGAAAAAGGGATGCGGCACGCTAAAAATAAACGTGCCTTGCGGGCTAAGGGCTTCGTAGGCCATCGCAAACACCTTCTGCATGTCGGCGACCTTAAGGTAGTTAAACAGGAATACGGCAATACACAGGTCGAAGTGCCTGTCTGGCTGGTAGTCCAGCACGTTGCAGGCTTTATACTCAATACCTAAACGCTCTTTTGCTTCTTGGGCGGTGGCTGCAGCAATCATTTCAGTCGACAGATCAAGCCCTAAATAATCACCCGCGCCGCGACGCTTTAACTCACGTGCGCAGTAGCCTTCGCCACAACCGATGTCTAGAACCGATCGCCCATTCAACTCACCGCAAGCATCAAACACAAGAGGCCGAGCGGTAAAATCAGAAAGCGAACTGGGTTCCATGCGTAACCATTTTTTCGCGTTGTCGTTGTAGATTTGTTCGGTATTAAACAAGGGTAAGCCTCGCTGGATGAGTTTGTTCATGGGTGTTATAGAGTCGTGCTCGCTCAAGCATTTTATCCCAGAAGAGTATCCGAAGCTGCAGCGCCATATTAACGCCAAACTCGATCTGTTCTCGCGCGGCCTGATTTTGTGCCAGGTCTTCGGTTATTTGCAGCATTTGGTTTGCATGCTCTTGGTCACATTCGGCGTGCAAGTCAAAAAATACCCGCTGCTCGATACTTAGCTCACTGTGCACCTTGAGCCCTTCAAGCAGCTGGCTGTATATCTCGGATACCAGCAATTCAGTGCCGATACCTATCGCGCCAATGCCGACGTATTCGTTTGTCTGACAAAGCTGTAAAAATTGTGCACTCCATAATTCTGCTGTCTTGCAGGGTGGGGTAGTTTCTCGATAGTGCTTATCTGCACCTATGGCATCTTGAAAGCGCATATATAAATAAGAGTGTGTTTTACCGTCGACGCTGGCTAATATGTGAGGGGGTAAGTCGGCATCGTGGGCATTGCCGGTTTCTTCAGCCAGGTTATGTTGGAGCGTTTGTTTATGTACTGCTGAGCTTAGTTGCCCGATCACTGCCGATAAGTATTCAACAAAGTGACGGCTATAAAGTCCATATTGAAAAGCAAAGTCTTTAAACGCCGCCTTCATATCGGGCAAGTCACCTCGATGCAAAGCGTGTATATATGGGTGTTTAACCGCAGCGGAATTCAAGGCTTTGGTTTTTAGGTGACGGACAAAGGCGGTACTTGAGCTATCTATCGTCATGGCATCTCTTTGTTATTATGAGTGCTGCTCTACACTGCCTTCAATCATGACAGTTGTTAGCTATGTAAGGAGTTTGGCCAGAAACTTTTGTAAACAGTTTCTGGCCAAACGGAACATTGCAAATCTAACGTATTTTTCAGGGTTGTGGCAACGCTTAGCTGGCAAATACTTAACCTAGCTAACTAAGTATTTAGCGTACAATGCTGCTATTGTGCTGCTCCAAGCACATTCGCTCACGATGACTCCAACTAGGCTCAAGAGATGAAAAACACCCACAACACCAAGCAAACAAAGGCTAGCTCTAAGGCTTCTCGAAGCGAGGTGCTGGCTAATGAGCTGCTCGAGCTTCATTTGGAGCATGAAATGGCTGCCTTTGAGGGCGAGGCCTTTGTGAAGTTTTTGCGGGAAGAAATGGCGATTTTGTTCGAAAGCATTAAGCCGCTGACACTCCAACAGTTTGTCGATGCTGAGCAGGTTAAGCAGGTGATTGCGCGGAATGTGGTTGAAAATGACATTCCCGGGGCAATTATCGAGATTGCTGGTGATGCTGCAAGCCAGCTTTTTAGCTCTGAGATGCACAAAAGCACGTCGCTAAATAAAATATTTTCGGCCAAACAGTATGAAGAGTTTGTCGACAAAATTCTGGAGTTGCCAGAGCAGCGCAAGAAGGGCATTAATCATCTGATTGAGCTGCCAATTTACGGGGACTTGATTTCCGGGGTGCTATATCAGGCCATTCTGCGTTATATCTACGACGAAAATATCGTCAGCAAGCATATTCCCGGCGTGGCCTCGGTGTTGAAATTTGGCAAGCGCATGATTGATAAGACGGCCCCGAGTCTCGAAGGAGCAGTCGAAGACAATGTGCGCGCCTACATCGCCGCGAACCTCGCCTTTATGCTGCGCGAGAGCAAGGCTTTTCTGGAAAACTCGCTGACCGAGGCGGAAATTAAAGCCTCGGCAATGGAGCTCTGGGACACCCTCGAAAGCAAAACCATGGGGGACTTTCAGCAAGGTATGGATGCGATTGATTTGTCGGAGTTTATCGTCCTTGGCTATGAGTTTTGGAAGCAGTTTCGTAAGACCAAGTACTTTAAAGACTGTTACGAATTGATCGTCGATTATGTTTTTGAGGTTTATGGGCAAACGACTCTGGGTGTCGTGCTCGAGGATATGATGATCACACCCGACAGACTCATGCAAGAAGCCGAACTATTCGCCCCTAAAGTACTCGCAGCATTGAAAGAAAACGGCCTAATAGAAGCGTTCCTGCGCCGCAAACTTGAAGGCTTTTACTCGTCTCAAGCAGCACTGGATTGCCTCAACAAAAATCGCTAAGGATTAATTGGGGTCAGAGTAAATTGCTCTATTCGTTTTATCTGGGGAGCGTCAATGCTCCGCCAATGGCTTGCCGCCATTCTCGACCATTGATCGACACCCAGACATCGTTATAAGAAACTCCATCATTCCAGTCTTCTCCACCAATCAGGACTGCTTTACCATTCAGCCCAACCGCTTGATGACCCGTACGCCCACTAAAGTCAGCGTTTGAGGTAACTAAACCCCAATTTCCGCCTGGGCTAAGGGAGTAAACATCATTCAACATATTGTCATCCGCATCTACGCCACCGATCAACCATAAGGCCTCAACTGTTTGGTCTCTAAATACCACAACCTGATGTTCACCCCGCGGGCTAAACCGGCTTCCCGCGTAGGATTCCTCCTCCCACGAGATGCCATCAGCAGAAGACCAGACATCATCCAGATAGTTAGTATTATCGTAGCCGCCAATCAGTAACAGCCGATCATCAAAAACCACGACTTGATGACCAGAACGCGCACTAAAGCTGGCGCTGCTGGTCCTTTCTATCCAGTCGATGCCGTTCTCCGACGACCAGATATCGTTTTTGGGCGCGCCGTCATAACCGCCGATCAGCCAAAGTGTGTTATCAAAAACCAGAACCTCATGGCCCACGCGCGCGTCGAAACGATCGTTGATCGACTCCCTTTCAATCCAGTTGATACCATCGCTGGAAGACCAGACCTCATTGCTGTAGCCCCCATTCTTAAACCCACCGATAACCCAAAGCATTCCATCGAATACGACAAGTTGGTGCAGGTCGCGAGTACCAAAACCGGCATCGGCTTTTTCCAGTTCCCAGTTCACACCGTCCAAAGAGGACCAGACATCTCTCTTATCGGGGTAGCCACCGGTCAACCAGAGCTTATTTTTAAAGGAAGCCACGCGGTGATAGGATCGCGCGCTAAATTCGGCCATTAAAGTGGGAGATTCCCAGTCTGTTAGATTACGTGACGACGATATGCTGTCAAACGAACTTTCATTGCCGCCGATGACCCACAGCATGTCGTCAAAAAGGGCCAGCTGGTGATTGGAACGTGCGCCAATGCTGGCGCTTGCATCGGCCAATTCCCAGATTTCTCCGTCGGTAGACGTGTATATGTCGTCTTGTTCGCTTAGTGAGGTGCCACCGCCTACCAGCCACAGTGCGCTGTTATACACGGCCACCCGATGCCCGTAGCGTGCAGAAAAAACCGGGCTGTCTGTCACTTTCGTCCAGAGGTCTCCGCCATTTGACATGGTCCAAACATCGTTTTGGGCGGCTGTTCCAGTAGAGCCGCCGATAACAAAAATCTGATTATCGAAGACCAGCATTTGATGTGAGTGGCGGGCCGGGCCAACTTGCTTAGTATCCGTCCAGTTGCGGCCATCGCTGGAGCGCCAGGTATCCCGAAAGGCATCAACCAGCGGGTCGTCGGTGCCACCGTAAACCCATATTTGACCAGATTGGACAATCGCTTGATGCCTTGCGCGTGGGCTGAACCCTGCACTGCTTGCTTCGGAGGTCCATGTCACACCGTCGGCCGACGACCAAACATCGTTTTTGTAAGCGCCGTCATAACCGCCGACCAGCCAAAGCTTGTTATTAAAGGTTACAACCTGATGGTCGTAACGTGCGCTGAAACCTGCTTCGGCGGTGGCCTGAATCCAGTTAAGACCATCCGTAGAGTACCAGACATCATTTTTGAATCTGAGCGTGCCTTTCTCGCGGCCGCCAATCAGCCAGAGTTTGTCATCAAACGCCACTACCTGATGTCCGCTTCGATAAGGAAAGTCTTTGGCATTGAGTACGGCGCGGCTGACTTTGTTCCCAT
>JBFJVR010000019.1:0-13560 GCA_041624095.1 Oleiphilaceae bacterium | reverse complement strand
ACTGCGCCACCCTGGGTAAGTCAGTTTTTGCATGAAGTTTCCTTAGGTTTATTGAAAGTAGACTCTAGTCAGCGAGCTCGGCTTTTATCGTCATACAGGTATAGCCGTCCCGATCTGCCGACCAAAGCGACAGAGCTTGCCCATCGCACTTGCCCGAGAGTTTAAAAACAGCGCCGTCGAAAGTTGGCCGAATCGCTCTAAACTTGAAACGACTCAGCCTTTTCTGCGGCATGCTGTGACGTTGCAACTCAAGTAGCAAGGTCACCAACAGCGGCCCATGAACCACCAAAGCAGGGTACAACTCTTCGTTGCAGGCATAATCGCGATCATAATGAATACGGTGTCCGTTATAGGTCAGTGCCGAATAGCGAAATAACAGTACCGGATCAGCATCAACCTCGCGTGCGAAATCGGCTTCCTCGGTCGCTGTTTTTCCTGGTGGCAACTCGGAGCGTTCAGTTGGCTGCTCGCGATATACAATGTTCTGCACCTGCGAAATACATACGACCCCATTCTGACTTATATCGTGACGCACGTTTACAAACACCAGTGTTCCGGTGCTACCCGACTTAAGCTCAACAGACTCAATAGTTGATAGTCGTGTAGCAGGCTGACCGATAATCAGCGCTTGCTTCAACTCCACTTCTCCGGCAGCCCACATACGTCGGGGAAGCGGAATCGGCGGTAAAAACCCACCCTTATCCGGGTGGCCATCGCTACCTGTTGCCGAAGCTCTGGGAGTGGATAGAAAATACATCCACTCCCAAAATGCAGGCAGCGGGTCTCCTTTTTGCGGTAAGGTTTCGTTGTCTAAGGCAGCGGCAAGGGCCTGTGCCTGAAACAAGCTAATATCGTCTTCTTTGCTCTCTTGCCGACCCACCCATTCCTGCAGGTAGGCAATGTCTATCTCACTCATCTGTTCACCCGTTAATTCGATTTGTCAGGGCCTGCCACAATACCCTGGTCATGTAATTTGCCGATTTCCGCCGCACTCAACCCAACCACGTCGGCCAATACTTCGTCAGTATTACCGCCCAGCTTAGGTGCCGGCTTCGCTTCTTGACGCTCAAAAGCAGAAAAATTCCACGGTGCGCCAGCGGCTCGATAGGTACCGATGCCCGGCTGTTCGACATCATTAAACATCGGGTTCGCCAATGAGCACTCAGGGTCTGAATCTACCATTTGTTTGACCGTTTGATACCTGCTCCAGCAAACACCGTGCTCATTAAAACGTTGCTCAATGTCGGTAAACTTGCGTTTGCTAATATATGCATCAAATAAGGCCGAGATTTCGTCACGAGATGCAAAACGGTCGCCTTCTTGCGAAAAATCACGCCCCAGTCGCTGCGCCAGCTCTTGCATCGCCACCGAGGTTTCGGTTGCAGCGCACAATGACTTCCATTGCCTGCCGGTCAAACCGATAACCATGACACGCTCCCCGTCAGCACATAGGAAGTCACGACCGAAGGCACCAAACAGATAATTACCATAACGCGGGCGTTCAATTCCCAGCTCCGCCTCAGCGATGAAGCCCAAATGCCCCATGACGGCCATTGCAGCATCAGCCAAGGCTAGCTTAATATGTTGCCCGCTTCCGCTTCGACTCCTGTGGCGCTCTGCCGCCAGCAAGCCCAAGGCCGCCATTTGTCCTGTCACCAGGTCCCAGGCTGGCAGCACGTGATTGGTGGGCGAATGGCTATCGGAGGGGCCGGTCAGAAACGGCAGCCCGATTGCGGGGTTAACCGTATAGTCTACGGCTGAGCCGCCATGACGATCACCCTGAATGGTCAGCTGAATCAGGTCCGCACGTTGCTGCGACAACTCCTCGTAAGATAACCAACCTTTAGGAGGAAAGTTCGTAAGTAGCATGCCGGCATCCGGCCCAGGGGCGGTAATAATCTGCTTTGCCAGCTCGGAGCCCTCTGGTGAACGGAAGTTGATCGCGACCGAGCGCTTGGATTTGTTCAATCCCGCCCAAAACAAACTGACATTATCTTCAGTTACGGGCCAACGTCGATAATCCAAACCACCACCAATATTATCGATGCGAATCACATCGGCACCAAGCTGCGCCAGCGTCATGCCCCCCAAGGGCGCGGCAACAAAAGCCGACGCTTCAACCACACGCATTCCAGAGAGTATTGCATTCATGCATTGTTCCTTCACAATGAGCGTTTGTGTCCAAACACAAACCGGTTCAAGATTGCTGATAGACAGTACACTAGCTCCCTGACTAAATCCAGACTAGCCCACACCCATCGCTCAGTGCTTTGATCTTGGTTTGACGCTTGCTATAGTCTTGCAGAATACGCGACTTGCAAAATCAAATAACAGGCACACATTCATGGCACGCGCACTGGTACTTAAAGAGGCGGGAAACCCTTCCAGCCTTAGCTTAAGCGACATCCCTGAGCAGACACCAGGCGAGGGAGAAGTCAGAATCAGATTCACCTCTATCGGCTTAAACCGTGCCGACCTGCTGTACTGCCAGAATCGTTATTTCAACAAAGCAAAGGACGGCTCCCGACTCGGATTCGAAGGCGCGGGAATTGTCATCAGCGCAGGCAAAAACTCCCTTTATAAAGCAGGTGATCGCGTCGCCATTTGCCCTATGTCTTTTGATGCAAGCAAGCAGGGCTGCCTTGCAGATGAAGGCATATATCAGGATGCGCAGCTTATACCCTCGCCACGAACAATCGGGGACGAGCAAAGCGGGGCAATCTGGATGGCTTTTCTAACTGCATGGGGAGGCATGGTCGAAGCCGGCGGACTAGCCGCAGGCCAATATGTTGTTATAACGGCGGCATCCAGTTCTGTGGGTATTGCAGCGATACAGCTCGCCAAGGCACGCGACGCCATCCCTATTGCCACGACCACCACAAATGACAAACTCACCACACTAAAACAGCTGGGGGCCACGCACGCCTTGCTACAACCCCGTGAAGCAGAGCAATGGAACGGCTATACAGAGCAAATACGCCAGATCACAGCAGGCGCAGGAAGCGACCTTGTTTTTGATGCCGTCGCCGGCCCAGCCAGTCATGCGATGATCAAAGCCTCTCGCAGAGGCGGTACAATTGTTATTCAAGGCATGCTCGACAGACGGCCGATGGACATTCACGCGGGAGTAATGATGAAGCGTTTATTAACCTTAAAAGGCTACACACTCGATGCAACCCTTGATGACCCGATAAGCAAAACACGGGCGATAAACACCCTGCATAAATACTTTGAAAGCCGACAGTTATCCCCTACGATTGCGAAAACTTTCTCGCTTGAACAATACAACGAAGCCTTTTCTTACTTAAGCTCAAACCAGCAAATCGGCAAAGTCGTGATCGTCCCGGACTAAGATCCCCGATACAGCAACCGGACTATTATCTGTGCTACACATTACAAATCGTGACAAATCACGTTATGATTCCGCGCGATTCAAAGTGCTGACAAGCGCTATGTGCGCTATATTAGAGCTTAATTGAATCCGTATAGGGCAAATAATAATAAGGAACGACCACGAAATGCGAAGCTATCACGAGCAGCTACAGGTACATGCGCTAACCGACCTGACCAATCGAGCCAAAAGCGGCATCATGGCTTACATGTTTGTCTGGCTGCTGATTGCATTTACCTTTGATCTGCCAAACCAGCACCCAACGATGTTTTACCTTAATACTATGATGTTGCTGGTCATTCTTTTGTCACGCGTTATCCATTATTTAGTAATGCGACGCAGCAGCGCACCCAATGTGAGCCTTATGAATCAGTGGCTGGTCATTACGGTGCTGGCAGCGGCGGTGCAATGGGGAGGAATGATCGCGTGGGTCATGCAAGATCCTAGTCTAGCGCATTTAAAAATTATCTTTTTTCTAACTCTACCTGCTTTTGGCCTAGGTGGTGCTTGTACCTTAAGCATCAGTTCTGAAATCCGTACACTCTACCCTTCACTCATGTTTGCGCCATTGATCGCTGGATTAATGCTCGAAGGCGGTCGCGAAAACTATCTGCTGGTTGGCCTGCTTTTATTTTCGCTAATCTATATTTTCAGCTCGACGCGCGTCACGCACAACGACTATTGGGAAGCGATTACCAACCATATGGTTGCTGAAGAACGCGCCGAACTAATGGAAAAACTCAGCACCACAGATCCGCTTACCCAACTTAAGAACCGCATGTACTTTGATTCCGAGTACTCAAAAGAGTGGAAACGAAGCTCACGCATGAAATGCCCGATTTCAGTGTTAATGCTCGATTTAGACTTCTTTAAGAAAATCAACGACACCTACGGGCATGTATTCGGCGACGAAGTGCTGCGCAGCGTCGCTGCCGTCATCGGCAAAGAGGCACAACGCCCGACCGACTGTGTGGCGCGTTATGGTGGCGAAGAGTTCGTTATCCTGTTACCTAATACCGATGCAAAGGGTGCCAAAATAATCGCCGAACGTATGCTAAGCGCGGTCTCCAAGATAGAACTGGCTGCGAGCGGCACCCCTGTCCGCATCACCTGTTCCATAGGCGGAGCAACCGACATTCCGAACCACCGTATAGATCGCTCCGAGCTAATTCGCCAAGCCGACACCGCCCTGTACCACGCAAAAAATGCGGGTCGCAACAGGTATTCGCAGGCAAAGGATATCGTCTGACCAGGCACCTGATCTAATTATCGCGTTGAGCCGTAAGTCTGTTAAAGCACCACTCCAGTGCTTTTTTTAGCGGGATAATTCCGATAATATGTCCCGCTACCCTAAAACCTGGCCTTATTACAAGAACGAATGGCCAAATATTTATCGCGACGAATCAACACCGTTTGCGGCAATACTGCAAGCTGTGTCGGCGCATTCCTAACGACTTTAAGTTTCAGGAGGCCTTTTGTCTCAGCAAGCGTCCCAAACCATTCAGCAAGCCCGTGCCGTCATTGCAAGCGTTCAATCGGCTGTCGATTCCGCTCTCGCCTTTATTAAAAGCCAGTGCATTAACGAAAGCGGCCGCCTCTCGGGCAGCAAACTAGACGACTATCAACTGGTCTCCTATGAGCTAGCGTACTCTTCGGCAGAATTATCTGCTGCGCGTTCAATTTGCGACTATGCCTGCCGTATTCGCGAATCAAAAGGTGAACAAGCGGCCCTGTATCTCGAAGAGCGCTTCGCGCTGGTGTTTGCTGCTGAAGCGGCACAAAATACCCGCGCTCGTTTGAGCCTGCGCCCGGCTGAATACGGTTTAAGTGAGGCACAAATTGCCACTGCCTTGAACACTCCCGAGGTGCTTGGCTTTTGCCAAGACCATCAGCAAACATCGCAACTGGCTGAGCTGGGTAAAGATATCCTCGATCAGGATGGCCGCATTGGCGACTACCTGCTCGACGAAGACAAAGAAATCATGCGTGAAGCCTTCCAGCGCTTTGCAGCTGATGTCGTCGCACCAAGAGCGGAGCATATTCACCGCGAAGACCTCTTGATTCCCGATGAAATATTGAACCCACTGGTCGAAATGGGCTGTTTTGGCTTGTCGATTCCTGAAAAGTTTGGCGGTCTACAACCCGACGATCAGGAAGACAACATGGGCATGATCGTTGTCACCGAGGAGCTTTCTCGCGGCTCGCTGGCCGCAGCTGGCAGTTTGATTACTCGACCGGAAATACTGTCCCGCGCCTTGCTCGCTGGCGGCACCGACGAGCAAAAAGCACACTGGCTGCCTAAACTGGCATCAGCCGACCCGTTTTGCGCAGTCGCCATTACCGAACCGGATTACGGCTCAGACGTCGCTGGGATGAAGCTCAAAGCCGAGAAAGTAGAAGGCGGCTGGATGCTCAATGGCAACAAAACCTGGTGTACTTTTGGCGGAAAAGCAGGCGTACTGTTAACGCTGGCTAGAACAAACCCTGATCCGGGCCTGGGCCACAAAGGCTTGAGTATGTTCTTGGTCGAAAAACCGTCGTTCGACGGTCACGATTTCAAGTACGAGCAGCCAGGTGGCGGTGTACTAACAGGTAAAGCCATCCCAACGATCGGCTATCGAGGTATGCATTCCTTTGATGTCTTTTTTGACAATGTCTTTGTACCCGACTCTCACCTTCTGGGCGGTGAAGCCGGCTTGGGTAAAGGCTTTTACTACACCATGGCCGGGTTTTCAGGTGGACGCATTCAAACCGCCGCACGCGCCAATGGCGTGATGCAGGCAGCATTCGACAAAGCCATCAGTTATTCCAAAGAGCGCAAAGTATTTGGCCAGCCTGTTGGCCACTATCAGCTGACACTGGTCAAACTAGCGCGAATGGCCACACTGTTAACGGCCTCGCGGCAATTTACCTATGGCGTCGGGCGACTTATGGATGAAGGTAAGGGACAGATGGAAGCCAGCCTGGTGAAGTTGTTTTCGTGCAAGTCTTCAGAATGGCTGACGCGCGAAGCAATGCAGATTCACGGAGGCATGGGCTATGCAGAAGAAACAGCAGTTAGCCGTTATTGGATCGACGCCCGTGTGTTATCGATATTTGAAGGCGCCGAAGAAACACTGGCACTGAAAGTCATTGCACGTTCGCTGATCGAAAACGCCGCCTGATGTAGCGACTCTAGCGCTTGCCGGGAAAGCCTTTCCTTACTGCTTTTCTGGCGGGCCTTGTCACATAAACGGGCTCAAAACTGGACAACAACCTAGGTTTCACAGCAAGATGAAACCCAATAATAACGATATTGGACAAAGCATGGCTGAGCAAGAACAGAATCATATTATCTATGATAAAGACGGCAAACCCACCAAAGATCGCCCCTGGATTTTCCGCACCTATGCCGGGCACACCAACGTATGGGCCTCTAACGAACTTTATCGCAGTAATCTTGCCAAGGGACAGACGGGCCTGAGTATCGCACTGGACTTACCTACCCAGTGCGGCTACAGCTCGGACCACCCTATTGCTCAGCCAGAGATCGGCAAAGTCGGCGTACCAATCAACTCCCTTGACGACTTCCACATTTTGTTCGATCAAATCCCGATCGACAAAATGAACACCTCCATGACCATTAACGGTACCTCGATGTGGTTGCTGGCACTTTATATTGCGTTGGCGGAAGAGCGTGGGGTCGATGTCGCCGAGTTGAAGGGCACCACCCAGAACGACCTGATCAAAGAATATCTTGCTCGCGGCACTTATATCTTCCCGCCGGAAGACTCGATTCGCATGATAGTCGACATGTACGAGTACTGCCTGCACAACATTCCCTCGTGGAATGCATCCAACATCTGTTCGTACCACCTGCAAGAAGCAGGCGCCACTCCGGTTCAGGAACTCGCCTTCGCGCTAACCACCGCTATTACCGTGCTCGACGCAGTCAAGGAACGAGACTGCTTTACCGAGGAAGAGTTTGAACGCTGCGTAGGCCGCATCTCCTATTTTGTGAATGCCGGTATGCGCTTCGTTGAAGAGGTCTGCAAAATGCGTGCGTTTTGCGAAATGTGGGACGAAATCTGCCGCGAGCGTTATGGTGTGAAAAATGCCAAGTATCGTCGCTTCCGTTATGGCGTGCAGGTCAACTCGCTTGGACTCACAGAAGAACAACCCGAGAACAATGCGTGGCGTATTCTCATCGAAACACTGGGCGTCACACTGAGCCGCAATGCGCGCTGCCGCGCCTTACAACTACCCGCATGGAACGAAGCCTTGTCACTGCCGCGCCCTTGGGACCAGCAGTGGTCGCTGCGCTTACAACAAATACTCGCTTACGAAACCGACCTGCTCGAATATCCTGATCTGTTTGAAGGCTCGCTGGTGATCGAATCCAAGGTCAAAGACCTTAAAGAACAAGCCTTTGCCGAGATCAACAAAATTATCGACATGGGTGGCGGCGTCGAAGCCGTGAAAACAGGCTATATGAAATCCGCCTTGGTCGCCTCACAGGGTGACCGCATGGCAAAACTCGTTAATGGCGAGCAAGTCGTTGTCGGTAAGAACAGATGGACAGATGGCTTGGAGTCACCATTGGTGGGCGGCGATGACGGCGGAATATTCATGGTCGATGCAGAAGCGGCACAACGCACCATAGATGCCCTTAACCAGACCAGAGCCAAGCGAGATGCTTCCCGTGTCGAAGCAGCACTGAAGGCCTTGTCAAACGCTGCCAAAAACGGCACAAACATGATGGAAGCCTCGATAGAGTGCGCTAAAGCACGTGTCACCACAGGCGAATGGTCGGATACCTTGCGAGCAACCTTCGGCGAATTTCGCCCCCCTACGGGTGTTGAAGGGCAAGCGCTAACCATCGAAACCGATACATTGAAGAAGGTGCGCAGCAAGATCGAGCAATTCATCGCGACTCACGGTTATCGACCCCGTATGGTCGTAGGCAAGCCTGGCCTCGATGGCCACTCCAATGGCGCAGAAATGATTGCCGTTGCTGCTCGTCATGCAGGCTTTGATGTTATCTATTTTGGCATTCGCTTGAGTGCAACCGACATCGTGCAATCGGCTCTCGAAGAAAATGTCGATGTGATCGGAATATCATTGCTCTCGGGCTCGCACAACGAAATTATCGATCAGCTGTTTACTGAACTCGACAACAACGGTGCAAAAGAAGCCATTCCCGTTATTCTGGGAGGCATCATTCCTACACCTGACTTTCAGGCGCTGTACAAAAAAGGCGTAAAACGCATTTTTACGCCCAAAGACTTCGACCTAATGACCGTCATGGATGAAATTCTCGACGTGATCAACGAGCAGAAAGCCAACTAACATGGCAGCACCCTTATGATGGCTGAATGGAAGCGAGGCATCAGCGAAACATGCTCACCTGATGCACTCGAAGCAGCATTGACACAACCCCTGCCAGACCAGCTTCGTGCGCTGCTAGAAAAAGCCGGAAAGCACGAAAAATGGCCGGTGGCACAACTTGTATCGATCTTTGAGCGGCAAAATTTCGATAGTACGGTGGCGCGCCACCAACTCGAAACGTATCTGAATAATCACGAAGAGCAATACCCCAAACACGCCGCCATTATCGGGATTACCGGCACGCCTGGCGCGGGCAAATCCAGTTTGATCGGTGAGGTCTGCCTCGAACTGCTCAAGCAACAGCCTGAGCTGTCTATTGCAGTGCTCGCCATCGACCCCTCGAGCCAGGAGAGCGGCGGCGCCTTGCTGGGTGACCGCACCCGCACGCTCTTCCCGATCAATGACAAAAGACTGTTCTTTCGTTCTCAAGCATCGCACCAAGACCTCGGCGGCATGGGGAAAACCACTTATCAGGTAAGCCGTATTCTGCGCCGTCTGTTCGACCTTATCATCATTGAAACCGTGGGCATCGGCCAAAGCGAAATCGAAGTACAGCGTTTGAGTGACCATACCTTCCTTGTAATGCAGCCCCTAGCGGGCGATCAGGTCCAGTTTATGAAGGCGGGCATAATGGAAGTACCGGATACGTTCATCATCAATAAGTGCGATGAGGACATATTGGCGCGCAAAAGCCTGCACCTGCTGCGCGCAAGTTTAAAACTAGCACGCATCCATTTGGATAATGAAACCCCAAAACACAAAAACATATTGCTTACCAGCGCTATCAAACAAAAAGGCATTGGCGAACTAAGCGGGCAAATTGTCGATTTACTGGAGGAAGTAAAACAACATTCCTCCATGCAAGCGACAAAACACCGGGAATACTTTTTACGTAAAAACATTGCCCAGGACTACGGCGAGTTCGGCTTGGCAATATATGACGCTACACCAAAAGAGCAAAGTGCCAATTCCCTTGCTACCTACGAACAACAGGAACTGGCCTTCTCACGTTTGATTAACGATTATATCAAGCCACTAAACTGAGAACCCGATCACTGAGGGTAAGCCGGTTTATGGGTTGTAATGTCGAGCTGACAAATGCGGCGACATACTAAGCACTGTGCGGCTTTGGTTCCGGAACAGAATAATAATAAGTAACACCTTGAGACATAACAATAAATGAGGAAAAAACCATGACAAAGGAACTATACGATATTGCAGACGCTCCACCGGTAGGAGAAGTCCCCCCAAAAATGCACGCATGGCTCATTCGGCCAGAGCGTTTTGGTGAGCCGATGCAGGCTTTCCAAAAAGAAGTCATCGACACCCCCGACATCAAGGATGACGAAGTACTGGTTTATGTTATGGCGGCCGGCGTGAATTACAACAATGTGTGGGCCGGACTGGGAACTCCCGTCAATGTTATTGGCGCACGCAATAAGGCAGGTGAGCCAGAGGAGTTTCATATAGGTGGCTCCGATGCCTCAGGTATCGTCTATAAGGTTGGCAAAGACGTGACTTCGGTTAAAGTCGGTGATGAAGTTGTTGTACATTGCGGGTCGTGGAAAAAGAATTGCAGCATGGAACAGCAAGGCAAAGATCCTATGTACGACCCTAGCTTCCGGATTTGGGGTTATGAAACCAACTTTGGCAGCTTTGCCCAGTTCACTAAGGTTCAAGATCATCAATGCCTCCCCAAACCCAAGCACCTGAATTGGGAAGAAGCGGCGTCGTATATGCTTGTTGGCGCGACCGCGTATCGCATGCTTATGGGCTGGGCGCCTAACCAGGTCAAAGAAGGCGATGCCGTGCTCATATGGGGCGGAGCCGGTGGTTTGGGCTGCATGGGTATCCAAATTGCAAAAGCCATGGGCGCCAAGTCTATCGCAGTGGTTTCCGACAACAGTAAGTTCGAGTACTGTGAAAGCCTTGGGGCTGTCGGCTGCCTAAACCGCAAAGATTTTGACCACTGGGGTATGCTGCCCCACTGGAAAGACAACGAAGCCTACGGTGAGTGGGCAAAAGGCGCACGTAAATTCGGTAAAGCCATCTGGGAAGTACTCGGAGAAAAACGCGGCATTGACCTGGTTTTTGAACACCCGGGTGAAACGACCGTGCCAACCTCGATATTTGTCTGCGAAACGGGCGGCATGGTAGTCATTTGCGCGGGTACAACTGGCTATAATGCGACACTGGACCTGCGCTATCACTGGATGCGCCAGAAGCGCTTGCAGGGTTCCCACTTCGCCAACGATGATCAGGCGAAAGGCATCAATGACCTGGTTATTGCTGGCAAAGTAGACCCATGCTTGTCTCGCGCATTCAGTTACGACGAACTACCAGAGTCGCATCAGTTGATGTACGAAAACAAACACCCTCATGGCAACATGTCGGTACTTGTGGGTGCACCTGACTTCAACATGGGGGCAAACTAAGCTCCTTGAATCCTTTCGGGGTCCTTCCGTGAAGGGCCCCGTTTTGCGTTCAATTACTGAGGGGGTAATGAGTAACTGCCAGTTACGTGCGCGACCAGATCCTCCGAGCCTTCGCTCCGCACCCCAACCTCGCAAAAAGCAATTCGTTTTCCCAGTTTCAAGATACTTGCCTCAGCAATTAGATCAACCTGAGCCGGGCGCTGCATAAAATTAATATTCAAGTTGCTGGTCACCGCCATGGCAACCTTCCCCAGACTACCCAGAATCGCTGCGTACATCGCGGTATCGCCCGCTGCCATAATGACTGGGCCAGACACAGTACCCCCTGGCCTGAGATTACGCACCTGAACAGGAATACGGATTTTCGCATAACCCTGCCGGACTTCTTCAACCTGAAGATCAATGTCCTCAGCCATCGGAACCCACTCTCGAATCAGCTGCTGCACCTCGGTTGCCGTCAAACTCATGATATTGATACTCTTTCATTCACTAAAGGGCTGTACGCGCGACATCGCGACAATTAAAATGGGCGTTTTCTTCGCCGCCTGACACCTTATTGGCTCAGGTAAACCAATGCAAGAATTCAGACAGGAATTAAGTGCCTCATGCGCGCAAGCCGATTTTTAATCGCCACCCAGAAAGAAACACCCGCCGACGCCGAAGTGATTAGCCACCAACTGATGCTGCGAGCCGGTTTAATCCGCAAACTCGCCTCAGGCTTATACAACTGGTTGCCAATGGGGCTGCGCGTTCTGCGCAAGGTAGAAAACATCGTCCGCGAAGAAATGGACCGCGCCGGCGCACAAGAGCTACTAATGCCGGTAGTACAGCCCGCCGAACTGTGGGAAGAGTCAGGGCGCTGGCAGCAATACGGTGGCGAGCTGCTGCGAATCAAAGACAGACATACACGCGACTTTTGCTTGGGGCCGACGCACGAAGAAGTGATCACCGATTTGATTCGCAACGAAATGAAGAGCTACAAGCAGCTACCCGCAAATTTCTATCAGATTCAAACCAAATTCCGCGACGAACGCAGACCTCGTTTTGGCGTGATGCGCGCGCGTGAATTTCTAATGAAAGATGCTTACTCCTTCCATATTGATCAGGACTCGCTCGACGAAACCTATCAAACCATGTTCGATACCTACAAGCGGATATTCGAACGTATTGGGCTCGATTTCAGGCCAGTGCAAGCCGACTCCGGTAGTATCGGTGGTAGTTCATCTCATGAGTTCCATGTACTTGCCGACTCGGGAGAAGATGACATCGCCTTCAGCACCGAAAGCGGATTTGCCGCCAACATTGAGCTGGCCGAGGCACTTGCTGTGCCGGCTGCGCGCGAAGCAGCAGGCGAGCCCATGCAAGAGGTGGAAACACCCGCGCAAAAAACCATCGACGAGGTTGCGCGTTTTCTAAACCTGAGCCCTGCTCAGACCTTAAAAACGCTGATCGTGCTTGGCAAAGCTGAAAACGACGATGATGAAGTACCGCTCGTAGCGCTGGTATTGCGCGGAGACCATACACTTAACGAACTAAAAGCCGAGAAGGTTAAGGGCATAGCGCAGCCCCTAACATTTGCTACTGAAGAGCAAGTAGAGAAAACCATTGGTGCCGCTGTTGGTTCGATAGGACCCGTCGGCCTGAACATTCGTACCATCGTTGATCGCAGCGCCGCCCACACCGCGAACTTTGCCTGTGGCGCCAACAAAGATGATGTACATTTGGTCAGCGTTAACTGGGATCGTGACGTCGCCTTAGGCGAGGTGGCCGACCTGCGTAACGTAGTAGAAGGTGACCCAAGCCCTGACGGGCAAGGAGAGCTCGTAATCAAAAGAGGCATCGAAGTCGGGCATATATTCAAACTCGGCAATAAATACAGCGCGGCGATGAATGCGACAGTGCTTAACGAAAATGGTAAAGCCACCATCATGGAAATGGGCTGCTACGGCATTGGTGTGTCGCGCATCGTCGCTTCAGCCATCGAGCAGAACCACGACGACAATGGTATTATCTGGCCTTTGGCTATCGCGCCCTTCGAGTTAGCCTTGCTCCCCTTGAACATGAACAAATCAGCATTAGTTGCAGAGCAAGCCGAAGCACTGTATCAGCAGTTACAGGAAAGCGGCATAGATGTCTTCATGGATGATCGGAACGAGCGTCCGGGCTTTAAGTTCGCAGATATGGAACTGATTGGCATTCCGCATCGCCTGGTTATCAGTGAGCGCGGAATCAAAAATGGTACGCTAGAATATAAGGGCCGCTCGGATAGCGAAAATCAGGACATTGAACTAGCGAGTGTGGTGGACTTTATACGCAACAAACTGGGTCGTTAATAAAAAGTAAGTAGCTATGCGCATCTGTACCATT
>JBFJVR010000018.1:0-13617 GCA_041624095.1 Oleiphilaceae bacterium | reverse complement strand
GGATTACGGTTAACAGCTTCGGTCAACAAACCACCCTGATCATAACCAACATAACCCGGAGGTGCGCCTATCAACCTGCTTACGGTATGGCGTTCCATGTACTCCGACATATCAAAGCGTACCAGCTCGATACCCAAGACTTTTGCCAGTTGCTTGGTGACTTCCGTTTTACCGACACCGGTTGGCCCTGCGAACAGGAAGGCTCCATCCGGCTTCTCGGGCGACTTAAGCCCTGCTCGAGCCAGCTTGATTGCGGTAGACAAAGATTCGATCGCGTTATCCTGACCGAACACCACCATTTTAAGGTCGCGCTCGATATTTCTTAACATATCCTTATCTGAAGTAGACACATTCCGCGGAGGAATGCGCGCAATCTTGGCAACAACATCTTCAATTGCCTGAACACCAATTACTTTTTTACGCTTGCCTTCGAGTTTTAACCTTTGGCTGGCACCCGCCTCGTCTATCACATCGATTGCCTTATCCGGCATATGGCGATCTGTAATGTAACGGTCGGCCAGTTCGGCTGCAGCACGCAGTGCCTTATCGGTATATTTCAGCTCATGATGTTGTTCAAACTGAGGCTTAAGACCTTTAAGAATCAGGAAGGTGTCGTCAACACTCGGCTCATTCACATCAATTTTCTGGAAACGTCGCGCCAAAGCGCTGTCTTTCTCGAAAATCCCTCTGAACTCAGAAAAAGTCGTCGAACCAATGCAGCGCACTTCACCCGAGCTAAGCAAGGGTTTCAATAGATTAGACGCATCCATTACGCCGCCCGACGCCGAACCGGCACCGATAATCGTATGAATCTCGTCGATAAACAAAATCGCGTGGTCGCGCTTTTTAAGCTCCGCCAACAAGGCTTTGAAGCGTTTTTCAAAATCACCGCGATACTTGGTTCCGGCGAGCAATGCACCGAGGTCAAGCGAGTAAACTTCAGCATCTGCAATAATTTCCGGCACTTTGCCTTCTACTATCTGCTTCGCCAAACCTTCGGCAATGGCGGTCTTACCTACGCCAGCCTCTCCAACTAACAAGGGGTTGTTCTTGCGGCGTCTGGCCAGAATCTGGACTACGCGCTCTACTTCGTGCTCGCGACCAATAAGCGGATCTATGCGCCCCAGACCGGCAGCTTCGTTCAGGTTAGTTGCATAATTTTCGAGCGGATTACTTTGCGAGCTTTCTTCCATGCCCTCCTCTGACTGCGCCTCAGACTCGTTCGCCTGATCCTCAGAGTGGCCTGGCACTTTCGAAATACCATGAGAAATAAAGTTAACGATATCGATACGGGCAACATTTTGCTTCTTGAGCACGTAAACAGCCTGGCTCTCCTGCTCGCTAAAAATCGCTACCAAAACATTGGCGCCCGTTACTTCTTTCTTCCCTGAGGACTGAACATGAAACACAGCTCTCTGCAGTACGCGCTGAAACCCCAGCGTAGGCTGGGTTTCCCGCTCATCATCGGTGGCGGGTATTAAGGGCGTAGTGGAGTCAACGAATTCGGTCAGTTCGTGCCGCAACTCAGACAAGTCAGAGCCGCAGGCTCCCAGCACCTTGATTGCGGCATCGTTATCCAGCAATGCAAGCAAAAGGTGCTCAACCGTCATGAACTCATGGCGTTTTTCTCGAGCGCTCTTGAACGCTTCATTTAATGTTAGTTCCAGGTCTTTACTTAACATCTCTCACCCCAGAAATTAATCAGTCAACCTTTTGCAATTCACAAAGCAGAGGATGGTCGCATTCCGCAGAATACTGATTCACCTGTGCCACCTTTGTTTCAGCTATATCGCGCGTAAACACACCACACACTGCTTTACCCTGAGTATGAACCGCCAGCATCACCTGAGTAGCTTTTTCTTCGTTCATTGCGAAGAAGCAGGTTAAAACCTCAATCACGAAATCCATCGGTGTGTAATCGTCATTCAACATGACAACCTGATATAGCGACGGCCTCTTGAGGGCTGGTTTATCGGGTACGACCATTAAACCGTCATCGTGCTGAGGGTTTTCGTCTGGTCCCTGATTTAATATTAGTCGAGAATCTTTAAATTTACTCATAGTGCGATACGAAAATTTACATATTTACCTAAGGTGGGGGCAGCTATTCTAGTTTGCAATGATAGTGAGGATAAAGAAA
This sequence comes from Oleiphilaceae bacterium, assembly GCA_041624095.1. Taxonomy (GTDB): domain Bacteria; phylum Pseudomonadota; class Gammaproteobacteria; order Pseudomonadales; family Oleiphilaceae; genus PZPK01. The sequence goes on along the minus strand of JBFJVR010000018.1, from coordinate 11,477 downwards.
AACCGTAAACAAAAGAAATTCCAAGTTTTTATGCACCTTTCATTCCTTATAACCAACAACCATCAATAAAACAGAAAATCACCACTTATTCTGGGTTTAACTCTCTTTTTTTAAGTAAAAACCTTGACTACACCTAGAGAATATTCAAAAGTAGCCAGTTGTTGCAGTACACCCTCAAATTGCCAATAAAAATAAAATATCAGGCATTTAAGCTACAAAGCAAAACCTAGCTTCAAATGCAGGACACGGGAGTCAATTATGCCTCAAGGTAAAGTAAAGTGGTTCAATAACGCCAAGGGTTATGGATTTATTATTGAAGACGGGTGCAGCGAAGACCTCTTCGCACATTTTTCTTCAATTCAGATGGAAGGATACAAAACGCTCAAGGCGGGGCAAGCAGTCACTTTTGAGAAGCAACCGAGCGGTAAAGGCACGCATGCAGTAAACATTGCAGCGCTTGAGACCAGCCAGGGTATTGATCAGGCGATTGATGACGAAATCATTTCTGTTCAAGAAGAGCCGTCACATCAATTATTCGAAGAAAAAACTGTCGAAACAGCCAGTGAAGTGAACAGTAAAGAAAGCAGCTCAGTCACTCTTTAGAGCCTGCACTCTTAACAGCACACTCACCAAGCTGCTTGCCGGAACTTCGGTAAATGAATTCCTGCCTTAAAGAAAACCGACTTAATTGCAGCTAGAAAAGCATAATCCCTGCAACTATAACCCAAGACAAAACACATAAGCTTGCGACCTCCGTGCTTCGACCAAAGTTAGGTAATGCGATAAAACTCAAGCCTCCATATTTCGTATAACGGCCTGCCCAAAACCCGAAGTAGATACCAGAGTCGCTCCCTTAAGCAGGCGTTCAAAGTCATAGGTAACGGTTTTTTCCTTTATCGCACCAGCGACCCCTTTTAGTATCAAATCAGCCGCCTCGCTCCACCCTAAGTGACGCAACATCATTTCGGCCGATAAAATCAGCGACCCGGGGTTCACTTTGTTTTGCCCCGCATACTTGGGAGCCGTGCCATGGGTCGCTTCGAACAGCGCAACACTCCCCCCAAGATTAGCACCTGGAGCAATGCCTATTCCGCCCACTGCCGCAGCCAGCGCATCCGAAATATAGTCACCATTCAGATTGAGCGTCGCAATTACACTGTAGTCCTCGGGACGCATCAATATTTGCTGCAAAAACGCATCAGCGATTACATCCTTGATCACGATCTCTCTACCCGTACGCGGGTGCTTCAGCACATGCCAGGGGCCGCCATCAAGAGGCCGGGCTGAAAAACGCTCACGCGCCAATTCGTAACCCCATTCCTTAAACGCCCCTTCGGTAAACTTCATAATATTTCCCTTGTGCACCAGGGTAACGGAGTCGCGTTCATTATCTATTGCGTATTGAATCGCTTTGCGCACCAAGCGTTTTGACCCTTCTTCTGACACCGGCTTAATGCCGATCCCGCACGCTTGGGGAAAACGAATATTACTGACACCCATTTCATCGCGTAAAAAAGCAATTAATTTCTCTACCTCGGGGCTACTGGCAGGCCATTCAATACCGGCATAAATGTCTTCGGAATTCTCTCTAAAAATCACCATATCGGTCTTTTCAGGGTGGCTAACCGGGCTTGGCACACCTTCGAACCAGCGTACCGGTCGTTGACAGACATATAAATCCAGCTCCTGCCTAAGCGCCACATTCAAGGATCGAATTCCACCCCCTACCGGCGTCGTAAGCGGCCCCTTGATAGCGACCGAATATTCTTTAATTACATCGAGCGTTTCATCGGGCAACCACTGATCAGTTCCGTAAACCTGAATCGCCTTTTCGCCCGCATATATTTCAGCCCATGCAATTGAGCGGCGCCCCAAATACGCTTTTTCGACCGCAGCATTAACCACCGCCAACATCGCGGGCGTAATATCAACACCAATCCCGTCACCCTCGATATACGGAATAATCGGGTGATTTGGAACATTCATAGATAAATCTGCTTTGACGGTAATCTTGTCCCCATCTGCGGGAATAGTAATTTTCTGATATGCCATTGCGACCTCTCTAGATCCAAATTCAAGCCTGCCTTAAAACCCATATACTGATCGATTCTGAAAGCAAACCACTAGGTACTGACCTCATATGATAGACCCTATCTCTCATGCCTTCACCCCCACGACTAGCAACAAAAACCAAGCAGGGATAGAGACCTTGCAACGATTCCTTTATGATTCAACAACCAAATACATAGTACGGCCCCATGTCAACCATCTACCTACTCAACAAACCCTATCGCGTGCTGTCTCAATTCTCGGACAACGAAAATCGCGACACTCTGGCTAAATACATTCACATTCCAGAAATATACCCAGCCGGCCGACTGGACTTTGACTCCGAGGGCCTGCTGATTCTCACAGGGGATGGAGCCATGCAAGCGCGCATAGCCGAGCCTCGCTTTAAGCTCCGCAAGCATTACTGGGCGCAGCTCGAGGGCGACATTAGCGAGCAGGCGCTCGAACGATTGCGAAAAGGAGTAGATTTAAATGACGGCCCGACTGCCCCGGCGCTCGCTAACCGCTTAACCACTCCCCCTTCAGTTTGGCCGAGGACACCGCCAATTCGTTTTCGACAAGACCAGACTACCAGCTGGATTGAGCTAGGCATCACAGAAGGAAGAAATCGACAGGTACGAAGGATGACAGCAGCCGTTGGATTCCCTACCCTACGCCTGATTCGCCACCAAATTGGCCCCTGGAAGCTGGAAAACCTGCAACCGGGGGAATTTAAAAAAGTAAGCGTTCACCTGCCGGCCAAGCCCAGCAGGAAAAACTCCAGACCGGGCAAAACCAGTCACCACAACAAGCGAAGTTAAAAAGGCCTTATTAAGCAATGATATGGACCCCCCACGCTACGGTAGCAACCATAGTCGAGCAGCAAAACAAGCTGTTGATCGTCGAAGAACTCAGCCACGGAAAACGGGTGATGAACCAGCCCGCTGGTCACGTTAATGAAAACGAATCCATTTTTGATGCTGCGATACGAGAAACCCTAGAAGAAACAGGCTGGCAGGTGCATCTAACCGCCTTTATTGGCACCTACATCTACCGCGCCCCCGAAAACGGCGTAACCTACTACCGTTTTTGTTTTGCAGCGCAACCAGACAAACAACTTACTGAACAGCTGGATGACGATATTATCGCGGCTCACTGGCTCACTCGTGAGCAAATCAAACAACAACACGCTTTACTGCGCAGCCCATTGGTAACGCGCTGCATAGAAGACTATGACACGCGCCCCCACCTGCCGCTCTCATATATTTGTGAAGACGACCACACAGAGCTGAAATAAGGCAGAAAAACAGGTAGAATGCCGCGCTTGTTCACTACCATTGCAGGTTCTCACTCCTGATTATGAACCCAAACACTACTCGCGTTATTGTCGGTATGTCCGGAGGCGTCGATTCGTCTGTATCAGCCCTGTTATTGCTGCAGCAAGGATACCAGGTCGAAGGGCTATTCATGAAAAACTGGGACGAAGACGATGGTACGGAATACTGCAGCGCCATCGAAGACCTTAACGACGCACAAGAAGTATGTGACAAGCTGGGAATTAAACTGCATCAAGCCAATTTTGCAGCAGAATACTGGGACAATGTCTTTGAACACTTCCTGACTGAATACCGGGCTGGCAGAACACCCAACCCGGACATCCTATGCAACAAAGAAATCAAATTTAAAGCCTTTCTCGACTATGCCATTACCTTAGGCGCCGACTACATTGCGACCGGCCATTATGTGCAGCGGCGCGATAGCAATGGCCACACTTTGCTTATCAAAGGAAGGGACAACAACAAAGACCAAAGTTACTTCCTCCACGCCGTCGCCGAAAGTAAACTCGCCAAAACACTGTTCCCGGTTGGCGAGCTGGAAAAGCCGGAAGTACGCAGGCTGGCTGAAAAGCATGGACTCATTACGCACGACAAAAAAGACAGTACCGGCATATGTTTTATCGGTGAGCGCAAATTCGCTGATTTCTTGAAACAATACATACCTGCCCAACCTGGCGACATAGAAACCGATACCGGCGACGTCATTGGTCGTCACCAGGGTTTGATGTATCACACCATCGGCCAGCGCCAGGGCTTGGGAATTGGCGGTTTAAAAAACTACGACGAATCTCCGTGGTATGTCGCCGAAAAGGATTTAGAGCGCAACGTACTGATCGTTGTTCAGGGGAAAAACCACGACCTACTGTTCAGTCAATCACTCGAATGCAGCCAAGTAGAGTGGATCAACGGCGAACCCGACAGCCTCCCCTACCGCTGTGCGGCAAAAGTACGTTACCGCCAGCCAGACCAAAACTGCATCATTCATAAAGTCGATACGCATCGGTACCGGGTCGAGTTTGACCAGCCACAACGTGCGGTTACGCCGGGCCAGTCGGTGGTATTCTATCAAGCCGATCACTGCCTCGGCGGAGGCGTCATTGTCAGCACCACTCAAGGCGAAGCTCGATGAACAAACTCGAACAGCAAGTTATCGCGCTAAGCGGGCTGTTTCAGGCCTGCTCGCTGGTCGACGAAATCGCCAGAACAGGTCGCTGTGAACAAGACGCACTGGAAACCAGCCTAAGCAGCCTGTTTGTCACCAACCCGGAGTCGACGCTATCGGTATTTGGATCGATAGCCAAACTCGAAACCGGCCTTCGACAACTTGTTGAATTATTTGGCGAAAGCAAGCCTGAATCACACATGCATTCGGTACGCTATGCCTTGGCGATACTTCACCTGGAATCTAAACTGCGTAAAACACCGGCCATGCTCGACGAAATCGGTAGCCGACTGGAGCGTGCCAGCAGCCAGGCAGCGCACTTTAACCTCTTACACGAAAACGTGATTGCCAGCATCGCAGCTATTTATGCCGACACAATCAGCACCTTCAAACTGCGCGTACAGGTTTCAGGCAACCCTAACTTTTTACAGGTAGAGCAGCACGCAGCAAAAATTCGCGCCTTGCTGCTGTCGGCGATTCGTTCCGCCACCCTATGGCATCAACTTGGCGGCCACCGCTGGCAGCTTCTTTTTAAAAGGAAGGCTTTCGCCAAGACTGCCAGCCAGTTACTCGCCACTGTTCAGGCGAACTAACAACCCCTATCTGTGAGTTGCGCGTAAATTGTAGTATCATTGCCGCCCATTTTTTAAGCATCCCTACTTAAACTAGAACTTTAGAGAGCCAGAATGCAATTATCTTCCCTTACCGCTGTATCCCCCATTGATGGCCGCTACGGCTCAAAAGTTATCGAGCTGAGAGATATTTTTAGCGAATACGGCCTCATAAAGTACCGAGTTGAAGTTGAAGTCAGGTGGCTGCAAGCCCTTGCGGCTCATCCAGAAATAAGCGAATTACCGGCTTTTTCTGCGCCCGCTGATGCCTTTCTCAACAGCATCGTAGAGAACTTTTCGCTCGAAGATGCACAGCGCGTCAAGGATATCGAAAGCACCACTAATCACGATGTAAAAGCCGTCGAATACCTGATCAAGGAAAAATTCGAAAGCGTAGCAAGCGAGCTGCCAGAACTGCAAGCCGGTTCAGAGTTTGTCCATTTTGCCTGCACCTCCGAAGACATCAACAACCTTTCTCACGGGCTAATGCTGCGCACTGGACTGAACGCCAGCCTTATCCCTAATATGCAGAGCGTAATTGACAAGTTAAGTGCGCTGTCTTTGGAGCTGGCCGAACAACCAATGCTCTCACGCACTCACGGACAAACCGCCTCTCCTTCGACTATGGGCAAGGAAATCGCCAATGTCGTTGCACGCTTGAAGCGACAACTGAAACAAATTCAGTCGGTTGAAATTCTGGGTAAAATCAACGGTGCCGTAGGTAACTATAATGCCCACCTTTCTGCTTATCCGCATGTCGATTGGCAGGCCAATGCAAAAACCTTTATTGAAAACCTGGGGCTCACATTTAACCCCTATACCACTCAGATTGAACCCCACGACTATATCGCCGAACTTTTTGATGCCATTGCCCGCTTTAACACCATACTGATCGACCTGGACCGCGACATCTGGGGCTATATTTCGATGGGCTATTTCAAGCAAAAAACCGTTGCAGGTGAAGTCGGCTCTTCAACCATGCCTCACAAGGTTAACCCGATAGACTTCGAAAATTCTGAAGGCAACTTGGGGTTGGCCAATGCTATTTTGGGTCACCTCGCAGAAAAATTGCCGATTTCCAGATGGCAACGCGATCTGACTGATTCAACTGTTTTACGTAACCTGGGCGTGGGGCTAGCCCATAGCGTTATCGCATATCAGGCGACACTGAAAGGTCTCAACAAACTACAGATCAACCCCCAGAAACTGGCTGCTGATCTAGACAATGCCTGGGAAATCATGGCAGAACCCATTCAAACCGTTATGCGTCGTTACAATATTGAAAAACCCTACGAAAAACTCAAAGAGCTAACGCGTGGCAATGTCATGAATCAGGAGACTATTCAGAACTTTGTGAAAGGGCTGAATATTCCAGACGAAGCGAAACAAGGCCTACTGGAACTTACCCCGGCCAGCTATATCGGTAATGCGGTTACACAAGCCAAAAACATCAATGGCTGAAGCCAAGGCAACTGACAAGCTCACCCTCCTTGGCGGGCTCTCCGCCGAGGAATTTCTCGCTGAGTATTGGCAAAAAAAACCTCTGCTCATACGCCAGGCCCTCCCCGACTTTACTTCTCCTGTATCGGCCGATGAACTGGCCGGGCTGGCTTTAGAAGAAAGCGTTGAGTCGCGTATTATCGAAGAGCAGGAAACCCAAGGCCCTTGGCAATTGCGTCACGGCCCCTTTACCGAGCACGACTTCAGCAGCCTGCCTGAAGAAAAATGGACCTTACTGGTACAGCAGCTTGATGCATGGAGCGGTGAAATAGAGCAGCTGAAATCCCACTTTAGCTTTATTCCTGATTGGCGCATTGACGACATCATGGCCTCTTACGCTCCCAAAGGCGGAAGCGTCGGCCCTCACTTTGATTACTATGATGTTTTTCTGCTTCAAGCCGAAGGCCAGCGAGAATGGCGCATTGGCCAACATTGTGACCAACACACACCCACCTTGGACGCTTGCGACTTAAGCATTCTCCAGCACTTCGATACTCAAGAAACCTGGATACTACAACCCGGCGACATGCTCTATCTACCACCGGGTGTCGCGCACCATGGCGTCGCGGCCGATGATTGCATCACCTTGTCGATAGGCTTCCGGGCGCCCAGTCACGAGCAGATAATCAGCCACTTCAGTGACTACTTACTGGATCAACTTGACGAAAAACGCTTTTATCAGGATCCGGATCTTTGTCATCAGACGCCAGCCAGCCAACTCAGCGAGGAGGCACTCGATAAAGTGGCAGCTATTATCCGTAGCTACACCGAAGACCGTGGCGCACTAAACGCCTGGTTCGGGTGCTATATTACGGAGACCAAAAACCCTCATACACTCGTAGAAGACACACCTATTGCTAACTTTGCAGAGCTGGAGCAAGCCCTGGAAGAAGGGATGACACTTTGCCGCAATGAGGCATCCCGCCTGATATTCAGTTACAAGCCTGAGCGTGAAACTAAGCTGAACTTTTTCGCCGACGGCGCACACTTCAAACTCGACCCTGAACACCAGCCCCTGATTGAAAACCTTTGTCAAAGGGGAACGGCGTACTCAATAAAACAATTGCAAACGCTACAATCACCTGAAATGCAGCAGTTGATGCTAGACCTCATCTCCCAAGGTAGTTACTATCTGTGCAACTCTCTTGGTGAATAGATGCGATGCCTGTAATCAAAATACAAAGATTTAAAAGGGATGCAATCAAAAAGGAACTTCAACACACACTAACTAAATTCAACAAAGACCCGAGCCAGTCTTTTGGGCGCTTCAAGCTAAGCCAGCTTGAGCCCGAGATGAAAGATGGTGTGCGTTTTTACCTTATATCCGCTGGCGAGAACGTGGTCGCTCACGCCTCTGCAAAACTGCTTAAACAAGCAACGATGTTGACGCATTTCTCAGTCGCCAACTCCCACAATAAGGAGCTTGGCATAAAAGTTCTGCTGGGGCTGCTCAAAAAACTGCGCAAAGATGGCTGCGAAAAACTACAACTTGCCTGCCATGCGAACCATCTCGATTTTTTGCGTCAGGCCGGTTTCATCATGGTCGAAGAACCTCCGCACCATGGCGATAAGCCCATTTATATTATGGAAAACCCAAACCTGGGATATTTCTTGGACACGCTAGCGCAGAAGCAACTGCAGGGACAAGGTACCGGACTACCCTTGCTACTCGGCAGCGATATCGATACTTATTATTTTCACGACGAAAAACACTATCTGAATTTACACCAACGTATGTTGGCGCAAGCACGAAAACGCATCTGGATCATCAGTGACACTATCAACAACCCACTGTTACTCGACCCGTCTACCGGTACGGCTATCCTCAGGCTGATCAAGCGTAATCCACAGAGCGAGGTCAGGTTGTTGGTGGCTAATGATAAACAAGGCGCGGGTTACTACAACCCGACCATACAGATGGCACAAAAGCTAAGCAGCTATGTTGAAGTTCGAACGCTGCAAAAAACCAATGTGCGTCTTTCGGAAATGATTACACTGGTAGATTTTGGCGGCAATATCTTTCGCAAGAATCTTTCCGATTATACCGGCTTTGCCAACTTTAACAGCCGCCTGATTTCACAGCGACTCTGCGACAATTTTGAACAACAATGGCAATATGCCCGCCCTTCAGTGGAGCTGCGCAGGCTCGCGATATAAACCGCGACAAGGGGCATAAAAAAACCGGTAGTAGTGAGCGCTTTCGCTCTCACTACTACCGGTTTTTACTTTCAGTCTTGCGCTATTTCTGAGCTTTAAACTTCAAGCGATAGGCGTGCAGTAGCGGCTCGGTATATCCACTTGGCTGCTCTTTACCCTTAAAGATCAAATCCGAAGCTGCCTGAAAGGCGATACCGTCGAAGCCCGGCGCCATATTAATGTAATCAGGATCACCCGCATTCTGACTATCAACGATGGCAGCCATGCGCTTCAGGCTTTCCTCAACCTGCTCTTTGGTGCAGATACCGTGCTCCAGCCAGTTCGCCACATGTTGCGATGAAATACGTAAAGTCGCACGATCTTCCATCAGGCCCACATTGTTGATATCAGGGACCTTTGAGCAACCTACGCCCTGATCAACCCAACGCACGACATAACCCAAAATACCTTGGCAATTGTTGTCAATTTCGTTCTGAATCTGCTCGGCAGTCAAAGTAGCCGGATCTTCGAGTAGCGGGATAGTCAGAATGTCATCAACCGAGGCGTGCTGTCGGTTTTTAATTTCATCCTGAACGGCAAACACATCAACCTTATGATAATGCATGGCATGTAAGGTAGCAGCCGTTGGCGAAGGAACCCATGCGGTGTTGGCACCCGATTTAGGGTGGCCAATTTTCTGTTCCATCATCATGCCCATTTCGTCAGGAATCGGCCACATACCTTTACCTATTTGCGCACGTCCTTGCAGAGAAGTTTCAAGACCGGTATCGACGTTCCAATCTTCATAGGCATTGATCCAGGTTTGCTGCTTCATCACCGTCTTGGGCACAAATGGCCCTGCCAGCATCGAGGTATGAATCTCGTCACCTGTACGATCAAGGAAGCCGGTATTGATAAAGACCACACGATCCTTAGCTGCCCGGATACACTCTTTCAAATTAACCGTGGTACGACGTTCTTCGTCCATAATGCCCATTTTCATGGTAAAACGTGGCAAACCCAGTGCATCTTCTACGCGAGCAAACAGTTCGTTCGCAAACGCAACTTCTTCAGGGCCATGCATTTTGGGCTTAACGATATTCACCGAACCGGTAGTCGAGTTCTGGAAGGGCGCATTGCCTTTAATATCGTGCATTGCGATTAGCGTAGTAATCATGCCATCCATGATTCCTTCCGGGATTTCACTACCATCTTCGAGCAGAATAGCCGGATTCGTCATCAAGTGACCTACGTTACGCACGAACAGCATTGAACGACCTTTAATTTTAAAGGTAGAGCCATCCACGCCGGTGTATTCACGATCCGGGTTCATTCGGCGGGTAAAGGTTTTACCACCTTTGGTCACTTGCTCTTCCAGGTTACCCTGCATCAGACCAAGCCAGTTACCATAGGTGACGACTTTGTCTTCAGCATCAACCGCCGCAACCGAGTCCTCACAATCCATTATGGTCGTTAGCGCTGACTCCATCAAAATATCTTTAACGCCTGCCGCATCGGTAGAGCCAACAGGGCTAGATGCATCAATCTGCAACTCAAAGCGCAAGCCATTATTTTCAAATAGAATGCCGGTAGGCGCGGTCACTTCACCGGTATAACCCAATAGCTGAGCAGCATTCTTCAAGGTGGTTGTAGAACCGTCCTTCAAGGCTACTTGAAGCTTGCCATCGACAATGCCATATGACTCCGCATCGACATGATCACCAGAAGCCAAAGGTACCGCTTCGTTTAGAAAGCCACGAGCGTAGGCAATAACCTTGTCGCCACGCACCGTGTTATACGATGAGCCCTTCTCCGCGCCACCGTCTTCAGAAATTACGTTAGTGCCGTAAAGCGCATCGTAGAGCGAACCCCATCGCGCATTGGCTGCATTTAATGCGAAGCGCGCATTCATTACCGGCACAACCAGCTGAGGGCCAGCCATTTGACCTATTTCGGGCTCAACATTTTTGGTCGTAGCAGAGAAATCTTCACCTTCTTCAACCAGGTAACCGATTTCCTGAAGAAACGCTTTATACTCGGCGAAATTGTGCGCTTGACCACGACGCTCACTATGGTAGGCATCTATCTTTGCCTGAAAGTCATCGCGTTTGGCAAGCAGCTCCTTGTTACGCGGCGCCAACTCGTTGGCCAGGGCACTAAAGCCCGCCCAAAAAGCTTGTTGATCAACACCTGTACCAGGGATTGCTTTCTCGTTTACGAAATCGTACAGCTCTTTTGCGACTTGTAGGCCGCCCGCCTGAATACGCTCTGTCATCTTGTATCAGCCTCAACGCTAGAATAAATAACAACTCATGAGCCCCTGTAAGCGAATCGTACTTCGATCACAGAGAATGAAAAGGCGCAAGATTTTACATGAAAACGCACCAAAGCCCAACCATGACTGTCGATTTAAGCGCCTGCGCCCAGTCCAACCTTAAGATGCATATTCCTCACGATTTATCGGCAATTGTCCGCGGGTCTACTATACTCAGAAGATGGTCTCAATATTTTCTTATTTATTAGTTGCTTAGGTATGCCCGTAACCACTATTACCATTATTGTCTTCGCGCTGATCTGCTTAAGCATCGGCGCAATTTATTTTGTTCAAGCCAGAGAACAAGCCAGAATCGAACGCGTGAGAAAGATAGCTGCACTGTCGGATCGACACCGCCGCATGCAATG